>JAKSCF010000273.1 GCA_022360735.1 Clostridia bacterium | reverse complement strand
TTTGCCATTTTCATGAGATTATTTATGATCTCCTTGGCGCCAATGTACGAGTCATGGGTTATCGTTATTACTGCTTTGGCAGTCTTAACAATTATTCTCGGTAACCTGGTAGCCATTCCGCAAACAAATATTAAAAGAATGCTGGCTTACTCAAGTGTTGGCCAGGCAGGTTTTATCTTGTTAGGTATGATTGCTTTTACCAAGCTGGGAGTGGCAGCTATTATGTTTCATTCCCTCTTATATGTCTTTGCCAATATGGGTGCCTTTGGAGTAGCTACTGTAATTGATAAATCAGTTGGCAGTGATCAGATCAAAGACTACCGGGGATTATGGAAGAGAGCACCTTTAATGGCTGCCGTTATGTTGATCTGTTTGCTGTCCTTAGCAGGTATCCCACCTCTGGCAGGTTTTGTGAGCAAATTTTACCTCTTTACTGCTATAATAGAGCAGGGTCAGGTTTGGCTCGCCTTTATAGCTATTGGTATGAGTATGGTATCAGTATACTATTATCTCATAGTTGCTAAAGCAATGTATTTGGGGCAACCTGAAGAAGGTGCCGAGCCCATTAAGGTTCCGGGTGGTGTTCAGCTGGCCCTGGTCTTGTGTTTAATAATTTTAGTATTCTTTGGGATTTATCCAACACCATTAACAAATGTTGTCCTAGATGTTGCCACAACTTTCTTCCCATTTTAATAGTTTTTTTAGCTGATCAAAGGAGCTACACTATAATGTGTATCTCCTTTTTTTATAGGGGGAATGCAGTATGGAACGCAAAAAGCTGGGAGCTGAGGCGGAAGTGTTAGCCAGGAAAAAGCTCATTGCAGAAAATTATCAAATATTAGAAGCTAATTTTACCTGCAAAATCGGCGAAATAGATCTTATTGCTAAAGATGGTGATATTTTAGTGTTTGTTGAGGTTAGAAGCAGAAAAAATACCAATTATGGTTTTCCCCAGGAGACTATAAATTTTAAAAAACAAAGGAAACTGAGAAATATCGCCCAGTATTATCTCAAGATACGGAATGCAATGGAAGCCCACTGCCGGTTTGATGTAGTGGCAATTGTTTTTGAGCCGGAGTTGGCCATAGAAATCATCAGGGACGCATTTTAAAGATTATATTTTAAAAAAAATGTTTACAGAATCAATTTTAGGTGATATAAAAAAAATGAATTTAATGACAAAGGCCAAATATATAAAGGAGGATTATAAAAAATTAATTATTATCAGAGAAATTAATGTTAATTAAAAAATACTGTATTAACGAGTTGAACATTATCTATCTTCTTGAGGAACAGTGTTAAAAGCCCCCTGTTCCTTTTTGTAAATACATATAAAACAGATAAGCTACATCTTATGTACCGGTTACAAGAGAGGTACGGTTATTTAAATAATACCACAACGATTCTAAAGGAGGTGAAAGAACAATGCGGTACTTTGAACTAGTAGTGGCTGTTAAATTGCAAGATGAACTACCCTTTTTGGCCAGTTATAATTTCATAGCGAATTTAATTTCGCGAGCAATGCTGGATGAGCAAAAGCTTAAGGAACTACATAAGGCGAATACTTTTAAGTTTTATACCTTTTGCGCTTTTCATCCTCTTGAACCTGAGAAGGTATATCATAAGGGAAGAGTGTACATTACCAATATTCGTTCCTTATCGGCTGATTTTATTTTAGCTCTAAAAAGGCTGCTTCCTCGGGCTGATTATCCAGTCAAGATTATTTCAACAGAAGTGCGCAATTATGAGTATCGGCCCATTTCCGAATTGAGAACTCTAACTCCGGCAGTTATGACTGTATCGGATAAGTGTTGGGTTAAAGAAGACGGAGTGGTGATGTTAATGGGAAGTGCACATATAAACGCTTTCAAAAAGTATCGTGCTTACTTTGGCGATATGCCTGAACCACAAGAAAACTTCATAGAGTATATTCGCCAGACAAACCACAAGGCTAGTAAAATCCCGTATAAGAATACTTCGTTGCTGGGAAACAAGTTTGAGATAGGAGTAAAGCCTGACGAGATCAGCCAGAAACTGGCTTTCACAGTGCTTGGGGCAGGCGTACTTGAGAAATCTTCCCTGGGTATGGGATACTGCTATGCAAAGTAGGAAGGAGGTGAAAGCATGATTTGTGATTTGCTGGATGTTTTTAGAAGTAGCAGTGATGGTGACACCATGGCCCTTGATAGTTATATCCCACAAAATGGACTGTATTTCAGGCTATATCAAGCTGAAAAGGAAATAGAGGAACTTTTAATTAATAAAAATACACCTCGCAGTGGCAAACTATATCACTGGTTTAAAACGGTAGATTATTACAGTAGGTTGATAGAAATGAATAAGCCGGTAGATCCCAAGAAGAAGATTCACAGCAATAATATATATTCCATTTTCTTTAAACATGGTGAAAAATATGATGCTTTTATATCTCAAAATGAATTATCGCCATTATTTAAAGAAAGTATAATTCGTTACTATGATACTCTTGCCAATCCTACAAGAGAAAGTAGAGAATTACTGGTAGCGTCCGGATTGCCGGATATTGATATGAATATCCTTCGAAGAAATAAGGAAGAAATTTTGTCTTTGGCTGCTGAGCTTGTTGAAAAAGTGCTGTCCTACGAATTTAAATCAAGTATTTATATCAAGATCTTTTTTGATGCCCAGATTGAGCG
>JAKSCF010000405.1 GCA_022360735.1 Clostridia bacterium | reverse complement strand
GTTTACTGAACGAACACAACATTATCAGCTACAGGAGATATTTGGTATATAATTTGTAATGGAGAAATACTAGTTTTAATGGAGTGCAACGGAATTAAAACCAAAGGGTTGCAATATTTTGCTGTGGTTTAGGGCACTGACCGTCATACTCTAATATTCCTAAAATTAATCTCCCTTTGTTTATTTCGTAATGAAAATTTTATACCTAATGTCTCTCAACATAAATCCTAATGCAAGCGTATTATTATATATTGACCATTTTTTATGCTTCCTAATGAGTGAAGCTTTGCCATTCAGCAAGTGAGATTAAATGGGCTTTCAAGCATTATTATTCAAATAATACTTACAGTATTCACTGATCGGACATACTTCACAGCCGGGCTTCTTCGCTTTACACGTTCTTCTGCCATGCCAAATCAGTAGATGATGAGAAAGTGACCACCGCTCTTTAGGTATCAGGTCCATAAGCTGCAATTCAGTTTGAAGTACATCTTTCGCTTCTGCTAGTCCTATTCTATTGGACACTCTAAAAACATGCGTGTCCACTGCTATAGCCGGCTTTGAAAAGGCGTTACTTAATACCACATTGGCTGTTTTTCTTCCTACACCGGGCAGACGAATTAAATCATCGTATTCATCCGGCACTTTCCCGTCAAATTCTTCTGCAAGCATGATGCATAAGTTGCGTACACTTTTTGATTTATTTCGGTATAGACCTATTTTTTTTATTTTATTTTGTAATTCCATCTCCGATAAAGTCAACATGGCTTCTAAGTCCGGATACTCCGCAAAAAGATCTTTTGTTACATCATTTACCTTCTTGTCGGTTGTTTGAGCGGATAATACCACTGCAATTAACAATTGAAAAGGCGTACGATATGTCAACTCACAATCCGCTGCAGGATATAGCTGCTCTAATTCATCTAAAATAATCTCTACGTTTTTTTTCATAAACTCACCGCCTCTATGTCTTTTAATACTACTTACCCGTTTTCAAATCTTTTAATTATTTATTTCTGGGAAAAAGGTACAAATATTTTGGAATTTATCGTGAATAATCTGAGGTTTATTATGAGCCGATATATTCTGTTTCTTGGTGAATGATTTCTACTCTTCCGTCTTTTTCAACAAAATCTATGATTTTGTCCAGCATCTGATTGGCATGTTTTGTATTGGTACTGACACAGGATATACCTATCTCACTTCTTCCCCATTGGTCTTGGTAGCCTACCTCAGATACAGATATATTAAATTTAGCTTGAAGACGTCCAATGATACTTTTTATAATCATTCTTTTTTCTTTTAACGAATGTATTTCAAATAACATCATCTCTAATTTACATATTCCGGTAATCAATTCTACCACTCCTCGTGCAATGCAGCATAAAAATATAACTATTTTAGTAAATCCAATGGTTCTTTTATATAGGGTCTTGTTCCATGTTGTTCATCGTATGCCTTTAAGATCTTTTTCATATCCTCTTTTGAACCCTTCATTCTATCAATTAACGCCGGAGATACGCCCTGACTAAATGGACATGTGGACAAACAGACGCCACAATCGGTTCCGAGTTTTCTCCACATTTTGTAGCACAGCTCTTGATTTATTTTCCACCTCATAAAACCATCCAAAAGCACCATATCTCCATAGGGTATGGCTTTAGCCGGGCAATTTTTTGAGCATTTATTGCACAGCTTGCAAAACGCTTTGATTCCAAACTCTTCTCTTTCATCGGCGATTAAGGGAATGTCCGTGGTAACGACTCCAAGCCTTACCCTTTGACCGTATTCCTTTGTAATCAATATTCCATTTCTTCCTATTTCTCCGAGACCGGCATCCTGAGCAACCAAGGGCGCAACAACCAGATAGTTGCCATCCATATGATTCCTGGCTTCATATCCCAGTTCTCTAATATAGTAGCTGATCCACATACCTATCACAGCCGCATCTACATATCCCTTGGTTACGGCAATCACTTCTTCACATTGCGGCGCTCTGTTTATCATATCTTTGTCCATTTCCACCGCAAAAACAATTCCGTATTTATTGAGTTTTTCTATTTTTTCTCCATAGACCTCAGGACTTCTTCCTCTATGACTGTAAAAATGGTAATCCTGCAGCTTAACTGTTCCTACCAGCTTTGCTCCTAAATATCTTGAAAGCTTTTTTATCTTTTTGGTGATTTCCTCCACCGAGACCTCTACCTGATTCTCTTTTACTTCTCCCTCGGCATACTTTTTAATATCTGCTAAAAATCTAAATCCTGCATCTGCAATAGGAGAATGAAGAGGATGAAAGGTAGCTGTCCCTTCCCCGCATATATTGGGTAAGGTTCTCAATTCATCATCTATTTCTTTTTTCTCAGGATTTCTTTTATAATAATCCTCATATTCCTTTGAATTCTGCTCATAGCTCATCCTGGCAAACATCGTATTTCTTTCATCTATTCTCTTCATGGTAATCATCCTTTACAGTTTTGCTGTTTTGACCCAGTTTGTCAGCCCTTATTTTATTATAATTATTTTTTAAATATCAAACCATACTAAAATTAAGTTTTTTAATTGTTTTTATAATTTGAATCAATTATTTTATTCTTAATATTTCTCTAAGAATATTTTAACAATATCCATATATATTTTATTTGTGAAATAATATTGAACTAAAACTATTGACTTTAGTCTAACAAATTAGTAATATGATTATAACATTTTCCGACCCACCGGT
>JAKSCF010000478.1 GCA_022360735.1 Clostridia bacterium | reverse complement strand
GAGTTAATACGTAAACAAGCGCTTCTGATGCAAGGAACAGGATTAGAACTTGCTGTAGTAATCAGTGCGATGCCATTAATAATCAAAATTGAAAATATGGAGATGGAACTATCGAGGGAATTTCTATTACTGTCGGAAAAGTTTGCAGAGCATAAGGTTAATGTTTCATCGGGCAATCTTAATATCAATGCAACCACAACAAAAGAAGATTTACACACACATGATGTATTCAGTGCTGATATTCATTCCGGTGAAATTATCGTTAGCAGTCCTTTGAAAGCAGGAGACCAAGTCGTCGTAATGCCAATGTATCAAGGGCAGAAATATTATATTTTAGATAGGGTGGTGCTATGATATGAGTATTTTCCCGGATATAATGACTCAAAGCATTTATGATGCAGAAACCAACAGAAATATAGACTATGGTTCTGAAATACGTATGGACTATAATACGGGTGAGATTGTAATAGAAGATGGAGAACCAAAAGTATTTACCGGGCTTGAAGCACTTAGAATATGGGTTGAGAAGGCTCTCATAACAGCACGATACCGATGGCCCATATATTCATGGTCCTATGGATCGGAAATTACAGATATTATTGGATTATCTTTAAACACTGGTGTAACAAAAGCTGAGATTCGACGTGTTGTACGTGAAACTTTAATATATGATACCAGAATAAAAGACATATCCAATTTTAAAATCAATAAAAACAAAGATAACTTAGATATCGAATTCACAGTAAATACAATGCTCAACGATACATTGGAGGTGAGCGTAAGTGTATGAGAACCAAACACAAGAAGCTATATTAACAAGAATGTTAGATAACATAGATACGAGCCTAAACAAAAAAGAAGGCTCGTTTATTTATGATGCCGTAAGTCCCACCAGTATCGAATTAGCACAAGCATATATAGAGTTGGATAAGGTGTTAGGATTAGGATTTGCCCAGACCACATATGGCACCTATCTGGACTATAGAGCAGAGGAACATGGCATTACTAGAAAAGCTGCCACAAAAGCACAGGGCACATTGGTCATTACAGGCGTTGCAAATTTAGTGATTCCTGAAAAGAGTATTTTTGCATCTGAAACAGGTATACAGTTTACTACAGATGAAGAAGTTACCATAGGCGAAGAAGGAATTGTAAGCGTTCCGGTGACTGCTGTTGCTGCCGGCAAAGAAGGAAATCTTCCTACAGAGGCTATCCGGGAAATGCCAATGCCAATCTTAGGCGTTACACAAATCACGAATCCACAAGAAACCACAGGCGGTAAAGATACAGAGACCGACCAATCACTTCTTGATAGATTGCTCTTAAAGGTTAGAGAGCCGGCAACCAGCGGTAATATTGATCATTACCGACAATGGGTTTTAGAAGTTCCAGGTGTAGGAGATGCCAAGATATTTCCTCTATGGAATGGTTCAGGAACTGTAAAAATAGTGATAGTAGATTCAGAAAAAAAGTCTGTAAGTCCTTCTTTGGTTTCTGAAACAACTCAGTATGTTGAAACGGTACGTCCTATAGGGGCTGATGTAACCGTAAAATCTGCTGAAGATAAAGAAATTAACGTTAGTGCAAGAGTTGTATTGGCTAATGGATTTACAATTGGTCAAGTTCAAGAATTATTCCAAAATGCATTGACCGATTATCTCAAAGAAACGGCATTTATCGGAACATATGTCAGTTATGCCAAAATAGGAAGCCTCATTTTAGCATTATCCGGAATAGGTGATTATAACAATTTAACAGTTAATGGAATTCAAAGTAATATATCGCTGACAGAGGAAGAAGTACCTGTTCTTGGTACTATAAGCTTGGAGGTGTAGACAGATGACATATCCGGAGAGTATTGACAATTTTACTGAAAAGCTTAATAAAAATCAAGATGGCAATCCATATGTCATTGAAGAAGAAGTTGCTATTGAAAATGGCATATATGATGGGGTACTGGCACACGATAATATAAATAATGAGACCATAAAAGTATATACAGGAGAAAAGCTTACAGGAAATGAAATAAAGAATTTTATAATTTCAATTCCGGAAACAACTCCGTGGTGTAGAAATATAAAAATATTTTCTG
>JAKSCF010000569.1 GCA_022360735.1 Clostridia bacterium | reverse complement strand
CCCCTTTTCTTTTTTTTATCATTTACATCTTTTTGAACTTATGGTAAAATAGGCTTCACCACTATTAACAAAACATATTAGTAATTGAGGTATCAATATGGACAAGTATTTACATATCCTACGAGCATGTCCTTTATTTAATGATAAAGATGTGCACGATATCGAAACCATTTTAAGATTTTCCCAACATAAAATATGTACTTTTAAAAAAAATCAATTTATCACTCATGCGTTGGAACCTTTTAATTATTTAGGCATTGTTTTGGAAGGGAGCATTGAAATACAAAACAATCTTGAGTCGGGAAAATTGATTAATATCTTATATAAAAACAAAAGCGATGTTTTTGGTGGTGCTATGGTTTTTTCAAAAGATTATAATGGTCAATTTAATATCATCGCCAAAGAAACTTGTGTTCTTTTACTAATTGATAAACAGAGTGTTTTTGAAGTACTATTTAAAGACAGTGTAATTGCTTCTAATATCTTAGACCTTTTTTCAAAAGAGATTATAAACCTGAATAAAAAAATAGTTCTATATTCTTATTCCCGTATACAGGAGAAAATAGCCTATTTTTTATTACAAAATATTCAATCGGATGCTGCTCCTGTTATTCATTTGCCTTACTCTAAAAAAGCCTTAGCTGAGTACCTCAATGTATCTCGATCAACCCTTTCTAGAGAGTTAAAAAAGCTTTCTACTCAAGGCATTATTGAAATCAATCATAAAACCATTTGTATTTTGGATATACATCAACTAGAAGCTATTTTGTCGTAATGCTTTGTTTTTTTAAATAAAAATATATCTTACTTTACTCTTTTCGGAACTTTTGCATCATCACTTCTTTGCTCACTGTTTCCCCTGACGGCACAAGCTCTTTCACAAAGGGCTTGATATCCAACACCGGCGTACCATTCAGCATATCTACTCCCGAAAAAACAATGCGATTAGTCCCAATCTGTTTGATTTTAACGATGGATATCCCGATTGGATTAGGCCTGCGCGGTGACCGCATGGCAAAAACGCCTTTCTCTTCGGAGGTATAGCTTGGTACCTGCCTCAAATTGTACCCTTTTGACTGATGAAAATAAAATACAATTTCGATATTGTCTCCAGCCTTGAGACCCTCAAGCCCGTCTGTATATTCTTCTAACAGCACAATCTCTCCTTCTTGATCCTGATTGCACACGCTTTGAAAAGGAATATCTTGGGTCGATTGATAGGGCGAACTGATATGACCAATGGTTTGAAATTTAATTTCCATTTAATTCTCCTTTTGTTTCTTACATAGTTAATGCTGCCTTCATTCCTTAACCTAAAATCACTTTGAAGGTTTTCATAAAGCTTCCGACAAGTTGTTTTTCAACACTTTACGCTTTAGGTTTCAAAATTATTATATATATATCGTCATAAAAATATAGTGTTCGGAGATACACATTTAGATGTTATTCGCATTTATTATCATAAATCACATGATATGCAAATAAAAAGGGCCTTATTTAATTTAATTCATTTT
>JAKSCF010000652.1 GCA_022360735.1 Clostridia bacterium | reverse complement strand
TGATAGCAGAGTATTGGCTGGGCAGTTCTTCTATTTGCCTGTCTCCCCTATCCATTAAGATCATGGCAGTACCCATGGTAATTGGTATTGTCACGACTACAACTGCTGCAACAATTATACTGATAAGCACAATTATTTTTTTTCTCATGGCTTTTCTTTTTAATATATATTTTTTTATAAGATAGCCTGCTCCGCCACCAAAAATAAGGGGTAACAGTACTACTGCTGCATAACTATGTCCTGAGAAAAAATCACCAAGGATGGAACCTATCCATATTAAAGCAATTAAAAAATATGCACCAAAAAATGCCTTACTTCTCAATCGAGCTGTTTTTAATTTTGACTTTGGTATAGCCAAACCTTTATTAATACAACGACGTGCTTTGATCATCCATGTAAAAATATGTATGCCTAAGGCACCAATTACTAAAACCGTAAGAGGGGAAGCAAACATCATTGCTACACCGCTAAATGATAAAAGGTTTGTATAATCATAATCTACCGCAATCATGAGTAATATAATAGTTGCTGAAAAAGAAATAGGTAAACCAATCATTTCGTTTTTTAACAGAGTGCTTTGCACAATTTTATGCTCTATTTCTTGGTCTGTTTGTATTGGTGTGGGATTTTCATCCTCATGGGCATAATAAATTTGTATATGTGCTTGTGCTGCTACAAAATGCCATCCGGATTCTTCGCATAAATGTCTATACTCCAAAAGTTCAGAGTCCTTCGGATCTAAATAACCCTTTCCAGGAAAAATGTCAACATAAAATTTAATTTTTTTAGGTTCTATTTGCGTAAATTGGGCTGTTAAACGTCCTAATTTCTTAAGCATCCACCCTTTTTCAGCCATTTGCTCAAGGTACTCGGCAATACATTTATAATCTAAAGAGAAAAATCCCCAAAAAACCGTTTTTGTTTTATTCATCATGACAGCTCCTTTTGTCTAAGTATTTTTTTCCGTCCAGAACCAATTGATTTAATCTTTGATATTCTTCATTTAACAAACGAAAG
>JAKSCF010000378.1 GCA_022360735.1 Clostridia bacterium | reverse complement strand
CACTTTCACTGAAAGAGGAAAAGAAAAAAGCAAACAGTTAAACGGATAAAGTAATTTATACAGAAGTTGAGAGTTATGAGATGAAGCTGTCTCACAATGAATCATTGTGTTGACGGCTTTTTTTAAAATAAGCTTTTTTCATTTTATGTGATAAAATGGAAATCTGCAATGAAATGTGCTCGGATTTTTTCCGGGCTTTTTTTATTGATTAAATAGGATCATATTCCCATCATAAAGGTAAAAATGCAATGTTGAATCATTAGTACAAAAAAGTAGCAATAGTACAATAACATCAAAAAATTTAAGGATATTATGCAGTATAGTATACCACTTTATACAATGAAAAAATGCTGTGCTCGGTTATGATAGATACGTTACTAAATAAACTTTAAACTCTAAAAAAAAAGTCTGATAACCAATAATAAGAAATTCATTCTCCTGCTAATTCTTAATAGCGTGAATTATTTTTTTGTCCAATATAAGTATATCCAACCCAAAATCGCATAAAGCTCTGCATGAAAACTCGTAAGATACCGTGAAAAAAGGTGGAGCATTTTTATGCTATGTAAAGAATTGTCATTATAAAATTTTTATTTAATGATAATACATTTAAAAAGAAGGGAGCTTTGTTTATGAACGAAGTGACAGGAGCAAATGCATCTGCAATTGCTGCTAAAAAGAAGTTATCATCGCAATTTTTTAAAAAAGGTGTTTTTGTTGCCATACTATCCGGTATGTGTTATGGGCTTTATTCGGCATTCTTAACGCTGGGTATGTCAAACGGTGTTTGGGCTGATTGGTATGGTGCGAATACCGCCGCGTTATCAGCTTTTGTTATAACCTATATGTTAGGTGCCATAGGTAGTGCCATCAATGATACCATAAGTGCTGTTTGGTGTGTAGGTATTGCTGCGGTAAAAGGTAAACTTGGAGACTTCTTTAGAACACTTTCAACTAAACCAGGGAGAGTAATGATCATTGCTGCTCTTGTTGGAGGACCTATTTCAAGTACAGCTTATGTAGTTGCATTGCAGATGGCTGGTTCAATCGTTATTCCTATCACAGCTCTTTGCCCTGCTATTGGAGCTATTTTGGCTAGAATATTATTCAAGCAGGAATTAAATGCTCGTATGATGCTGGGTATTGCAATTTGCTTTTTAGCAAGTTTTATGATTGGCAGTACAAGCCTTGGAGGAGATGCACCCGATGGCCTGTTACTTGGTATATGCATTGCATTTATTGCAGCTCTTGGATGGGGACTTGAAGGCTGTGTTGCCGGTTATGGAACATCAATGATTGACTCTGAGATTGGTATAACAATCCGCCAGGTAACTTCAGGTCTTTCAAACTTAATTATATTAGTACCTATTTTCGGAATCATTTCAGGTGGGGGATTCGGAATATCTAGTGACCTTGTATCACAAGCGGTAACAAGTGGTGTTGCAATGAAGTGGTTTGTGGTAAGTGGATTCTTTGCAGTGTTTGCATACAGTCTATGGTATAAAGGCAACAGTATGTGTGGTGCTGCTCTTGGTATGGCTTGTAATGGTGCCTACTCATTCTGGGGCCCGTTCTTTTGCTGGTTAGTACTTGGCGTTTTCGTAGGTCAAGAAGGTTGGGCAATTCCTCCAATTGCTTGGGCTGCAGCTATTGTTATGATTATTGGTATTCTAGTAATCGCCATGAATCCATTAGACCTATTTAGAAAAAAGGAGGATGAGTAATATGAAACCTCTTAACTATGCTATTTTAAAACATTTTACAAAAGTTAAAGAAGCTTGCGCAGAAGACGTTATAGAAGCGCTAAAAGGCCAATATGGTCATTTTAAAGCACTAAAAAAACCGGCTGTAATTGAAGCGATTATGACAGCTGAAGCAAATGGTCTTTTAGAAGAAACAAGATTTGAAATGGACGAAACAGGAAATTTAAATGTTTACTATCATGCACACGAAGAAGGTGCGGATACGATTAATAAATACATAAAGGACTAATAGATATTTTCAGGCAGAGGCAATCCCACTAGGATGCCTTTGCTTGAAAAATAAAGAAAACGCGTTTTGAAAGGAAGGAGGAAATACAATGAGATACTACGGTGAAGAAGCATTAGGCCTTATTGAAACAATGGGAATGGTTCCTGCCATTGAAGCAGCGGATAAAATGTTAAAGGCTGCCGATGTTGAGCTGATATCATATGAGAACATAGGTTCAACGCTTGTTACGATAATGGTAAAAGGGGATGTTGCAGCTGTTAGAGCATCTGTAGAGGCAGGCTCTGAAGCTGCTGCAGCAATAGGGAAACTAACTGCTCAAAATATAATGCCGCGCCCTATTAAAAGCGTTGGGGACATTGTTTCAGTACATGATATTGATCTATAAAAAAATAAAAGAAAGGAACGACAGAGATGAGTGATTTTGAAGCTTTAGGTTTAATAGAAACATTTGGTCTTGTTTTTGTTTTAGAAGCTGCAGATGCTATGTGTAAATCTGCTAATGTTGAACTAATTGGTTATGAAAATGTAGCTTCCGGATATATTTCTGTATTGGTTCGAGGGGATGTAGGAGCATGTAAAACAGCTGTAAGCACTGGCGTAAAGGCTGTTGAAGATATGGGTGCTGAAGTTTATAGTTCAGTTGTTATTGCAAGACCACATCAAGATCTTGAAAAAATTATTTCACGTTACTCATTAGATAAATTGCTTCCCTAGCTTTATCAATGAAAACTAGTTTGTTTCACAAATGGGTGAGCTAAGAAAGGAGAGTTAAAAAATGAATATTATTGATAATGATTTGCTCTCCATCCAGGAATCCCGGATTTTAGTCGAAAATGCCCGAGAAGCACAAAAAAAACTGGCAACCTTTTCACAAGAAAGACTGGATACCATTGTTGAACGTATGTGTGAAGAGATTGAGAAACATGTAGGCGAACTTGCCAAAATGTCCAGTGATGAAACGGATTATGGTATATGGCAAGATAAGTATATCAAAAATCGGTTTGTGTGTGAGCATTTGAGCACTGAACTCAAAGGGATGCGTTGTGTGGGTATCATAAAAGAAGATTTAAAGAATAAGACCATGGATGTGGGTATACCTATGGGAGTAATTATTGCACTGTGTCCTGCAACCAGCCCTGTTTCAACGACTATTTATAAGGCTATGATTGCAATAAAGTCTGGCAATGCTATCATCTTCTCGCCACATCCAAGAGCTAAGAAAACAATTTCCAGAGCACTGGACATTTTGATTCGGGCAGCAGAAGGCTATGGATTGCCGGAAGGAGCACTAGCATACCTGCATACTGTGACGCAAAGCGGAACAATAGAGCTCATGAATCACCGGTCAACTTCATTAATTATGAATACTGGCGTTCCTGGAATGCTTAGTGCAGCATATAATTCCGGAAAACCGGTGATTTATGGCGGAACCGGCAATGGACCGGCATTTATTGAACGCACAGCGGACATAAAGCAAGCAGTAAGCGACATTATTATCAGCAAGACCTTTGATAACGGTATTGTATCGGCAGCGGAACAATCTATGGTTGTAGACAGCTGTATTGCAGATGAAGTGAAAAGGGAACTGCAGCATAATGGGGCGTACTTTATGACAGAAGATGAATCCCAAAAACTTGGGTCTATACTTTTTCTTTCTAATGGACGTGCAAACTCTCAAACCGTTGGAAAGTCTGCACAAGAATTAGCTAAAAGAGCAGGGTTTTGTGTTTCTGACCATGTGGTATTACTGGTTTCAGAACAGAAATATGTTTTTGAGACGAATCCTTACTCAAAAGAAAAGCTTTGTCCGGTATTGGCTTTCTATATAGAAGATGATTGGATGAATGCTTGCGAGAAATGTATAGAGCTATTGCTTAGCGAAAGAAACGGACATACTCTTGTCATTCACTCAAAAGATGAAGAAGTGATTCGTCAGTTTATCTTAAAAAAGCCGGTAGGAAGAGTACTTGTCAATACGCCAGCTTCTTTTGGAAGTATGGGAGCAACTACAAATCTATTTCCTGCAATGACGTTAGGCAGTGGATCGGCTGGGGAAGGTATTACCTCCGATAATGTTTCACCTATGAATCTTATTTACATACGTAAAGTGGGATATGGTGTGAGAAAAACTGAGGAAATTACAAATAAAGTATGGAAAGAAGAGAAATCTTCCATGTGCGAAGCAGTACGGCCAATGGCGTGCAATCAAGAAAATATACAGATGCTGCGACGTATTTTAGAAAGTGTCATCAAAGAACTTTAAATATATCGAGCAACATGTAAATCATAGATATGGGTTTATGTACAAGTCAATAGACCTTAATTAAATGTTTAATATGAATCATTTTTTATGAAAGAGGTGGGAATTTGGATATTCGTGATTTTTCAAATAAATTAGCTGAAGCGACCAAAAATATGTCTCAAGACGAACGCGCATCTTTAATAAAGATGTTCGAAAGTGTTTCCGAAGAAATTGCAAAAGAAGAGACTGCGAGCCACTCAGCTTGTGCGGCTAATGGCGACGGAGTCCCGGAGGGTATAACAGAACATTTACAAAGATTGAAAGATAATTACTTAAAGCATGTTCCTTCTATCACGACTTATCGTGCCAGAGCTATTACTAAAATTGCTAAAGAAAACCCTGGTATGCCTAAAATTTTATTACGTGCTAAGTGTTTCCGTTATTGCTGTGAAACTGCCCCTTTGGTTATACAAGACGATGAACTGATTGTAGGTGCTCCTAATGGTGCACCCCGTGCCGGAGCATTTTCTCCTGATATTGCATGGAGATGGATGGTTGATGAAATTGATACCATTGGTACGCGTCCTCAGGATCCATTTTATATCTCTGAGGAAGATAAAAAAATTATGCGTGAAGAACTATTTCCTTTCTGGGATGGCAAATCGGTTGATGAATATTGCGAAGATCAGTATCGCGAAGCCGGTGTTTGGGAAATGTCAGGGGAATCATTTGTTTCAGACTGTTCCTACCACGCAGTAAATGGTGGTGGTGATTCAAACCCTGGATACGATGTAATACTGATGAAGAAAGGTATGCTGGATATTCAGCAAGAAGCAAAGGATCATTTAGCAAAATTGGATTATGAGAATCCGGATGATATTGAAAAGATATATTTCTATAAGTCTATTATAGATACTACAGAAGGTGTCATGATTTATGCTAAGCGTTTATCAGACTATGCAGCTCAATTGGCTGCAAAGGAAACGAATCCTAAACGCAAAGCAGAATTACAGAAAATTTCTGAGGTTAATGCATGGGTTCCTGCTCATAAGCCTCGTACATTCTGGGAAGCGATTCAGTCAGTTTGGACAATAGAGTCCTTACTAGTAGTTGAAGAAAATCAAACAGGTATGTCAATAGGCCGTGTAGATCAGTATATGTATCCGTACTACAAGGCAGACATAGAGTCTGGCCGTATGACTGAATTTGAAGCATTTGAATTAGCAGGCAGTATGCTGATTAAAATGTCTGAAATGATGTGGATTACAAGTGAAGGCGGTTCAAAGTTCTTTGCAGGTTACCAGCCTTTTGTTAACATGTGCGTTGGCGGTGTCACCCGTGATGGTCAAGATGCTACAAATGATCTTACTTATCTGCTAATGGATGCTGTACGTCATGTTAAGATTTATCAACCATCTTTGGCTACCCGTATCCACAGCACGTCACCACAGAAGTATTTGAAAAAAATTGTTGATGTTGTTCGCTCTGGTATGGGATTCCCGGCTTGCCATTTTGATGATGCGCACATCAAGATGATGCTGGCAAAGGGTGTTTCTATAGAAGATGCGCGTGATTACTGCCTAATGGGCTGTGTTGAACCTCAGAAGGCAGGCCGACTATATCAGTGGACTTCAACGGCATATACTCAGTGGCCCATTTGTATTGAACTTGCGTTAAACCACGGTGTTCCGCTATGGTATGGTAAACAGGTCACGCCAGATATGGGAAATCTAAGCAATTTCAAGACTTACGAAGAGTTTGAACATGCTGTTAAGGAACAAATAAAGTATGTTACAAAGCTGACCAGTGTCGCTACGGTTATATCACAGCGCGTACATAAAGAATTGGCACCAAAGCCATTAATGTCCATCATGTATGAAGGCTGTATGGAAAACGCAAAAGACGTTTCAGCCGGTGGTGCTATGTATAACTTTGGGCCTGGTGTTATTTGGTCTGGTCTTGCAACATATGCAGATTCTATGGCTGCTATCAAGAAGTTAGTTTATGACGATAAGAAGTATACCCTTGAGCAGCTTAATGAAGCATTAAAGGCTGACTTTGTAGGCTATGAACAGCTTAAAAAAGACTGCTTAGATGCACCTAAATATGGTAATGATGATGACTACGCCGACTTAATTGCAGCTGACCTTATTAACTTTACAGAAATGGATCACCGTCAATATAAGACTTTATACTCTGTATTAAGCCACGGTACTTTGTCTATTTCAAACAATACACCATTTGGTCAGTTAACTGGTGCTTCGGCTAATGGACGTAATGCGTGGATGCCGTTATCAGATGGTATCAGCCCAACACAGGGTGCGGATTTTAAAGGCCCAACAGCTATTATCAAGTCTGTTTCAAAGCTGGCTGTAGATAATATGAACATTGGTCAGGTTCACAACTTCAAGCTCATGTCAGGTCTTCTTGATACACCGGAAGGCGAAGATGGTATTATCACATTGCTTCGTACAGCTTGCGCTTTTGGCAATGGGGAAATGCAGTTTAATTACCTAGACAATGAGACTTTGATTGATGCTCAAAAGCACCCGGAAAAGTATCGTGACTTAATTGTTCGTGTAGCAGGATACAGTGCATTCTTTGTTGAGCTTTGCAAAGATGTTCAAGATGAAATTATCAGTAGAACAATGCTGACACATTTTTAAATATATTTGGAGTAATAAAAAAGAGGTTGACCTGCCGTTTGGACACACAAAACGGGAAACCTTGAAGTTACCAAGCGGCAGTTAGATTATTCTTTCAAATAGAAATAAAAAAACGGGAGATTGGACAGTATGAGCAATACAAAGACAGGTGTAATTGAAAGAAAAGCATTCATTTCCAATGTTCAGAAATACAATATGTACGATGGCCCGGGAGTAAGGACGCTTGTGTTTTTTAAAGGATGTCCTTTACGTTGCAAGTGGTGTTCAAATCCCGAAAATTTGGAAAAAAAATATCAAGTAATGTATAAAAGAAATTCGTGTAAAGATTGCGGGGCATGTGTTTCTGTTTGTCCGGTTGGAATACATACGATTTCTAAAGAAAATTCAAAACATGAAATAAATCGTACCATTGAATGTGTGGGATGCCGAAAGTGTGAGGAAGTTTGTATAGAGTCTGCACTATCCATTGCAGGTGAAATGAAAACGATATCAGAGCTTTTGGAAATTATCGAAGAGGATAGAATGTTTTATGATATTTCAGGCGGTGGTGTCACTGTAGGTGGAGGCGATGCCTTGATGCAGCCCGAAGCCGTATCCAACTTGCTTATGGCATGTAAGCAGGAAGGGATTAATACAGCAATTGAGACATCAGGTTATGCAAAGCTTGAAACTGTGTTAAAAGTTGCTGAATTTGTAGATCTGTTTCTTTTCGATATGAAACACATTGATTCACAAAAACACTACGAGTTAACAGGAGTCCGTAACGAGCAAATCCTTAAGAACTTAAAGGAACTTCTTAATGGTAGGTACAACGTAAAGATAAGAATGCCAATGCTAAGAGGTGTTAATGATAATCAGAAGGATATAGAAGGGGTTATTAACTTCTTGATGCCGTTTAAAGATTACAAGAACTTTAAAGGTATCGACTTACTACCTTACCACAAATTCGGTGTTAATAAGTACACACAGTTAGGGTGGGAATATCCTTTAGAAGGCGTTCCTGATCCATCATTGGGCAAAGAAGATATGAGCAGGATTGAGAGCTGGATAAAGAAATATGATTTTCCGGTAACGATTATCAATCACTAACGGCTCACCGAATTTGTGCAACAGATTGTTGGTGAACTTATGCAAGGAAATCACAAATCTTTGATTTGTAGAGTTCTACAGCCGGATAACAATAATGGAAAAAAGATGGAAGGTAATACTCATGGGAGCATTTTATGAAAAAGGGATAGAACGAATCATACAAGAATCGGTACCTGGAAAACAGGTTACCATTGCTCATGTTATTGCTTCACCGATGAAGGACATATATGAGAGGTTGGGGGTAGATGATGAAGGGGCAATAGGAATTTTAACCTTATCACCATACGAAACCTCAATTATTGCAGCAGATATTGCAACGAAAGCTGCAAATGTTGAAATTGGTTTTTTAGACCGTTTTACAGGGTCTGTAGTTATTACAGGAGATGTACAGAGCGTTGAAGCCGCACTTACTTCAGTCAATGAAGTATTAAAGGAAATGCTGGGTTTTGAGACAGCTTCTATTACGCGGACATGAGAAAGAAACGCATAATGGTGATAGGACCTACTGCTTGTGGCAAGACCACATTGGTGAACGCACTAAATGACGATGATGGTCCTTTAAAGAAAACACAAAACATTATCTATAAAGACAATACAATAGATGTTCCAGGTTCCTATATAGAAAATGCATGGATGTATAAACATTTAATAGCAGCTTCCCAGGATGCATCACATGTTCTGATTTTAGTGGATCAGTCAAAATGTACCGATGTATATTCCCCAGGATTTGCTAAGGCGTTTAGATGTCCTGTAATAGGGGTTATAACAAAGAGTGATTTAATGAAAGAAAATGAAGATTTATGCATTAAGCAGCTGAAAAAGATTGGTGTTGTAGAACCGTATTATAAGATTAGTGTTCACAGTGGAACAGGCATGAAATCTCTAAAAGAGAAGCTATTTTCAATAAAGAGTAAAGGGGGATAAAAATGAAATTCATAACCGAAGAAGATTTACGGGATTTATATAGAAAAGAACCTTTTACTGATTATGAGATTGAGCCAGGAACTAGAATTACACCTGGAGCACGTCAGTTTCTAACAGACAGAGGAATCAATATGTTGGATCATAATAATTCCTGTGAAACAATTAAAAATACTGAAAATAGGAAGCATACATCTGAGCCGTTAGAGAAGAGAAAAGATTTGGCCCACAAAAGGCTTTACAACAAGATGAAGTCTATGGAAACTTTATTTCTTATTACGGCTGAAGAATTCTTGAGCAGAGATATTCTTCTAGCACAAAAAATGATTCATATCAATAAAAGCTTCTCTGACATAAAAAATATACTGGATGGCAGAAATTCATCTGATAATCATTGCTGTCAGAAATGTACGGGGATAGACGAAAGTAATTTTTCTGATAATCTGGAGGATTGCTTTGAGATTACAGAATTTCATATTCAACTTGGTAAGGGCAAAGAAATCATATTGCTGCACAGACTGCGTTGTGCTCTAAGAGAAACTGAACTGGATATGTTAGAATTTTTGGATAGCAATGATGATGAAAATAACCGGTATGAAGAAGTAGTTGAAAAGATGAATCAAATTATCAACACCTTGTCACAACTTATCTGTTCAACTGCGGGAGGAGAAAAATGTCAGAAAAAATGTTGACTTTCAAATACTGTGATGAACTTGTTCAGGAATTTGAAGAAGTTATAAAAAATCCAATTAAAAGGCCATCATCTGTTTACTATACAGGAGTAGATTTAGGGACTGCATGTGTGGTTTTAGCGGTTTTAGATGAAAACTACAAGCCGGTTGCAGGTGCTTTCCAATATGCAGATGTAGTCCGAGATGGCATGGTAGTGGACTATATTGGAGCGATTAATATTGTCAGAAATTTAAAGAATCAGCTTGAGGAAAAATTGGATACGGAGTTGATTTATGCAGCTGCTGCAATTCCTCCTGGGACTGATGAATTAGATTCTGGAGCAATAATGAATGTCGTGCAGGCTGCAGGTTTTGAACTGACCAATGTCCTAGATGAACCCACAGCGGCCAACGAAGTGCTCAAAATTGAAAATGGTGCAATTGTAGATATTGGTGGGGGCACAACAGGTATTTCAATTTTAAAAAATGGAAAAGTAATTTATGTTGCAGACGAACCCACTGGGGGTACACATTTTTCCCTAGTTGTCTCTGGGGCTTATAAAATGTCTTTTTCTGATGCTGAGACCTTCAAACGCGATACCAAGAATCATAAAGAAGTGTTGCCTGTAGTGAAACCGGTAGTTGAAAAAATTTCCTCCATCATCAAACAGCATATAAAAGACTATGATGTGCAGGAAATATCCTTGGTTGGCGGCACATGCTGTCTTTCAGGGCTTGAAAAAATAATAGAAAAGCAAACGGGTGTTTTTACACATAAGCCGCAAAACCCTATGTTTGTTACACCTTTAGGCATAGCACTGGGATGCACACAGGAAAGTATATAACGGGGAGAGATTTTAATGGAGTATCGAATGATTAAATCCCCTTCTGCTGGTACTTTGGATATTATTATAAGGCGTATGGGACAAGATGCAAACACAGATTTTACCGGTGTTGATGCAGTCGGTCTTGTGCAGGGCAGAATGATCGAAATGATTTGCGCTGCTGATGTAGCTGAAAAAGCAGTAGGTGTAATCGTAAAGGATGTTAGAGGCAGTTGTCCGCAAAACATGATAATGATTGCGATATTTGGTGATACGGCATCTGTTGAATCGGCAATCTCTGAGATCAAATACAAGTTGGAAGAAGGGAACTATTTATGCTAACAGCAAGACTGATAGATAACGTTTGGGCAACAAGAAAAGCAGAATCGCTTAATGGATTTAAGTTTATGCTGGCAGAAGTAATTGGTGGCGGTGCCGGTGAAGGACAGCGTTTGATTGTTGTAGATAACATCAGTGCCGGTATTGGAGACAGAGTTATTGTCTGCACAGGTTCCTCGGCCCGTCGTATGCTCGGTGATGATAATATTCCGGTAGATGCAGTTGTTGTAGGAATTATAGATGAAGATTGCAATATTGGATAGATAACGGATGATGGAGGTGCAAATGAGTTTTCTTGATATGGTGAAAGAAGCCGGCATTATTGGTGCAGGCGGTGCAGGCTTTCCTACTCATGCAAAACTAGCATCAAAGGCAGACTACATACTCCTTAATGGAGCTGAGTGTGAACCGCTTCTTAGAGTGGATCAACAGCTCATGAGGTTGTTCCCGGACGAAATAATTGAAGGCTTTGCAATGGCAGGAAAACTGGTAAATGCAAAAAAAGCACTAATAGGCATTAAGAGCAAGCACAAAGAAGTAATTTCAATTCTGCATGAAAGAATGGATGCACTGAATGTAGGGGATTTCGTTGAAGTGAAAGAACTACGTGATGTGTACCCGGCAGGAGACGAACAGGTATTGGTATATGAGTTAACAGGCAGAGTTGTTCCCGAAGCAGGGATTCCAATTCAAGTTGGCTGTGTTGTCATAAACTCTGAGACAGCGCTTAATATTTTTCACGCTTCTCTGAGAAAGCCTGTTATAGAAACATTTATTACAATTGCGGGGGATATTCCCAATCCATTAACCGTAAAGGTTCCGGTTGGGACACCTATAATCGATATTCTGAAGCTGAGTGGTATAGAGCATTTTGATGATTATTCGGTTATTAATGGCGGTCCAATGATGGGACCTGTTATGAATCGTTTAGATGGTTATATAACCAAAAAGCATAAAGGGTTTGTAATACTAAAGAAGGAGCATTACTTAATTCGCAAAAAATCCCTTGGGATGGAACAGACGAGGAGAGTAAACAGAGCCTCGTGTGAGCAGTGTCGTATGTGCACGGATATGTGTCCTCGATACCTCCTTGGTCATAACATGCAACCCCATAAGATGATGAGAACTTTAAATTATTCATTGGCTGATACTGAACAACAAAAAATTTCATACCTTTGTAGTCAGTGTAATTTATGCGAATTGTTCTCATGCCCGGCGGGACTTTATCCTAAGGCTGCAAATCTTTTTTTAAAACAGCAATTGATAGAACAAAATGTCCGGTACCGGCCATCTAAAAAAGAGTTTGCTGCCCGTAAAATTCGTGAATATCGTTTACTTCCAACTAAACGTCTTATTGCAAGATTGGGTTTGTACCATCTTGATAGGTCAGCCCCAATGACTGAAAAGGAACTAAAACCTGATTTGGTACATATAGCAACAAGTCAGCATGTAGGAGCACCTGCAATTCCTGTTGTTTCAGTTGGTGATAGAGTTGAGGCGGGGCAGATCATTGGTAAAATTCCTGATGAGAGTTTAGGGGCGCCAATTCATGCAAGCATTTCCGGAACCGTTATAGCATGTGAAGATAGTTTTGTAGCTATAAGGAGGGACTGATATGGTCAATGCAATCGGAATGGTTGAATTTACAAGTATTTCAAGAGGTATCTATGCGGCAGATCAGATGGTGAAAATTTCAGATGTGGAAATCGTAACAGCATCCTCTGCTTGCCCTGGAAAATACGTCGCTATTGTGCATGGCGATGTTGCAGCAGTTCAGGATTCAGTGGGCATAGGCGAAAGATTAGCTGAAGAATATCTGGTTGATTCTATCGTTATACCCAATGTCAGTCCTGCAGTTTTTCCAGCCATTACAGGAGCAACAATGCCTGATCCAATACAGGCTTTAGGAATTATAGAATTTTTCTCACTGGCAACCATGATCATCGCTGCTGATGAAATACTGAAAGCTGCAAATTTACAACCCCTAGAGCTCAGGTTAGGAAACGGAATGGGTGGTAAAGCGTTCTTCACTTTTACCGGTGATGTAGCTGCAGTAGAAACAGGTATTGATATTGGGAAAGAAATAGCAAAAGAAAAAGGTCTGTTAGTTAACGCAGAGGTGATCCCTTCACCATCTGACAGACTATTACCAAGTTTGTTCTAATCTACTTTAAATAGAAAATAAATGGTCAATTTTGTTATTAAATAATGGAAAGGGGGTGAAGGTATGAAAAAATTGGTTTGTGCTGAAGATGTTGAGGCTTTGAAAAAGCAAGGAAAGAAAGTGTTCTATATTGAGGACAATACAATTATTACGCCGTCAGCTAAAGATATCGCAAAAGCTTGCGGAATAGAGTTTTCTGTTAAATCGGATGACTGCAGTGAAAATCATGAAATGATAAAAGCTTGTGATAGCGGAATCGACAGCGATATGATCTATAAAGCGCTTAAGGCAATGATGGAAAAAGGCCTTTTAAAAGGAGTATTTGACTCTGTTGCTGATGCACCTTATATGGCTGAAAAAGACAGTTGCGGATTGAAGATTGTCCGCGGGAATTCAGTAAAATATGAAGTGCTTGATACAGGAAACCCTTCCGATAAAGTATTTTATCAGGAAATTATGAATGCCGATGATGGTTGTTCAATGAATGCAGGATTTATTACAATTGAAGGCTGTACCTTCGACTGGGATGTAGCTTGTGAAGAACTTTACCACATTGTGGAAGGTACATTGACCGTAACAGTGGATGGAAAGGGATATACTGTAAATCCTGGTGACTCAGTATTCTTCCCTAAAGGCGTTAAAGTATCATTTGGCTCACCTAATAAGATGAAAGCATT
>JAKSCF010000589.1 GCA_022360735.1 Clostridia bacterium | reverse complement strand
TTAGAACTTGAAAACTTATCATTAGAGTCTCTTATTTTAATTTATGCAGATTTTAGAGCAAAAAATAAAATTACCCGAGACAAAAAAGTAATGACCATCTATTCTCTCGAACAATCTTTCGATGTCATTTTAGAAAAATTGGATGATGTCAATGAGGCAAAGGCGAATCGTTATAAAAAAGTATATAACAAACTCGTGGATTTTGAAAACTATATCAAGCATCTCGGTGTTAATGTCGATGTGGTGTCTGATAAGCAAACGAAAAAGGTTGAAAAAAATGTTACGTTGATGCATGGTCCGGAAATAGTAGAATATCTAAAATACAAAGCTATTGAACATAATATCTACCTAATGTTTAAACTAAGGAGTGAAACCGCATTAAGCTCCATGATTGAATTTGCAAGAAGTAGGAGCAACTGGAATATTCTAAGAAGCAATTTAAATATTTTAGGAGAATATTCTACCTATTTTACTCAAAAGCAAAAGCTTATCACATTAAATTACCTTTGTGATTTGCTTATTTATCATGAAGAAAATGTAAGAGATAGAGCTGCGGAGCTAATTGGTGTTATCATTGCTATTTTTGACGAAGAATACCGCAAGGAAGTACCGCCTAATTCTACTATAGAACAGCCGGATACTACAAGCTTTCAGCTGTTTGATAAATACCTTGAACTTATTGTTCATCCGGATCATAAAATTATTGACTCTCATAAGGAACGTTTGGGTCAAAGTTTGAGAGTTATCATTGAAGCATTATTTAAAAAGGCAAAACCTGAATATATTACACAATATAGAGCTATTGTATTAAAGTATCTATCTGATGCTCCAAAAGAAGATTTAAACACAATGCTTAATCTTCTTCAAACGATTAAATTCATTCCGTGGACCGGCTCTAGTCTTAAAACTGTCAATTTACTGGTTGACATTTTGCTGGAATCTTTAAAAAGTGAAAGCAATGATATCCGCCTTATTGCTTTAGATAGAATAGAATTACTATTGGACTTTTTCCCTTACCGGTCTTTCAAATCAAAAATTATTGAAGCTTTCGATAGTTTTTATCAAGAAGCGCCCTCTATTACAGAGAAATATATTCGCTGTAGAATTGCAAGAAAGATTAATGTTTGTGATAATTCCGACGACTGGTTTAATACTTGTTTTATAGAGAAAAGCGAAAACATTTCAGATATTTTCTTAAGAAATCTTAAAAGCGCTACCAGTTGGATTTCAAAAAAATTCCATATTCAATTGATGCTGGACTATACATGCAATGCGCCTCATGGTGATGCTTTATACACAGCTATGCACTTTTGCAATCTTATTAAAGTAAGTTCAAAAGAAAATGTTAGAATCAACGCAGGAAAAGCACTTCTTAAAATTGTACGGCAGCTTTCTCCTGAACAAAGAAACGAAATCGCTATAGAGCTTTTACGTGCATTAGAAATAGAAAGCTTTGAGCATGGTGCCTATATTCCTGAATATTTAGGCCAAATTCTGCTTTACCTTGATCCAAGCGAGTTAGATGAACAGCTTAATGAATTGTACTTTAAGATCAAAAGAGTCAGTAAACAAACCGTCTTTTTAATATTAAATACGATTGGTACTACGGTTGAACATTACCCTGTATATAAAAACGTATTCTCTGAGTCAGAAGATGTATATCTTAAAAGACTGGAATACATGATCGGTATGCTTTTAGTCGGATGCTCCAATTATGACGATGATGTCAAACAAGAAGCCTTTACAGTCATTGGCAATATTTTTGCCTCTGACATTCTTACTCTACAGGAAAAGCATAGGGTCTTTGATATCATCGCGAAAAAAGTATTGCTGCTGCTTCCTGAAAAGGATGTTAATGAGATGCTGTTTATCAATAACGCAGCTTCTCTCAACCATATTTATAGGTTTATATCCGATTATACTCACAAATATGGTCCTATAGGACTGAATATGCCTAAAAAAATTGCTTTTTTCCCTGGCACTTTTGACCCGTTTTCATTGAGTCATAAGGAAATAGCAGTAGAAATTAGAAATTTAGGCTTTGAAGTTTATTTGGCTGTAGATGAATTCTCATGGTCTAAGTCCGCTCAGCCTCATCTGCAGAGACAAAATATTATCAACATGTCCATTGCAGATGAAAAAAATATGTACATTTTTCCCGAAGAAATCCCCATTAATATTGCTAACACTGATGATTTGCAAAAGCTTAGGATTATTTTTGAGAATTATGATGTACATGTTGCGGTTGGCAGCGATGTTATTATTAACGCATCCTCTTATAAGCAAAAAATATCGGAACATTCTATACACAGCTTCCCGCATATTATTTTTAAACGTCAGTATGCCCCTGAAGAGAAACCACTTATTGCACTGTACGAAACGGCAAAGGAACAAATAATAAGAGAAATTATAGAACTTTATTTGCCGAACCAATATAATATGATTCGATCTTCTCTCATCAGAGAATGTATCGATGAAAACCGTGATATTAGCGACTTGATCGATCCTCAAGTTCAGAAGTACATTTATGAATACGGCCTTTATTTAAGGGAACCACAATTTAAAACTTTAATTGAAAGCCATGCCATCAGCCTTAAAACCATTACTGCTCCCACTAAAAAATTTATTAAAGAATTATGTGATGTCATGTTTGAAGATCGTCGAAACAGTTTTGATGTTCTTTATGCTTTGGTTAAAAATAAAAATGCCAGTGTTACGGTTATGTATAGCACTACAAAGCAATTAGAGTTCTTAGGTTTCTCTGTATTTCATGGTGTTAGTTCCAGCTCATTATATTCGGAGTTTAGAAACCATAACATATCTGAACACATTAGGCAGCACTCTGTAGGCAGAATGATTGTTATAGATGGTATTTTTACTAGGGACTTTGCACCGGACAATACGGCTCAAATGATTTTAAGTGAAGCTTTATCCCACTGTTTATCAAAAGACTATACTTATGCTATATATAAATGTGCTTTGAATGAGATGTGTTCTGAAGATATATATTCAACTTTACTAAATCAAGGTTTTGAAGAAATCATGGAAGACAACGGCTTGAAAATTTTTGACGTCGTTATGTCTAGACCATGTATCTTAAACCTTGATGTACTGACTTTTATTAAGGAGCCTTTCAGAAGCAATGAAAGGGTTATTAACGTGGTAAAAAAAGCCCGCATTAGACTTCAAGAAGCATTAACACAGCTTTTCCCCGGGCATCTGGTACTATCCTTTGAACGTGAAGCCATTTATCAATCATTGGTTGAGAAAATCTGCTCTACTAACGGCGTGCCTACAGAATCACAAATCCCCAGACAGCTTGGCCCATATATGTGTGCCCCTTTCGGCCAAATATTAAAAGGCCATATTGTTCCCAATACGGTAACTAAATCGCTGCATACGGAAAAAGTTTTTTATCCTGATGCCTCTAAGTTTTTTATTGAGCAATATCCAACTTATCTGACCTTAGAAAATCAGATAAAAACCATACACTCTTTTAATCGGCCTGTTATTTTAGTCGATGATATATTAAACAAAGGATATCGTATTAAGGCATTGGACCCTATTCTTAACAAGGAAAAAATTGAAGTCAAAAAAATAATTGTAGGTATTCTTTCCTCAAGAGGAAAGGAACTCATGGACATACAAGGCCGAGAAGTAGATAGTGCTTATTTCATTCCTAATCTTAAAAATTGGTTTACTGAAGCTACAATGTATCCATTTGTCGGCGGTGATTCCGTTTGGGCAGGCTCTTCGCCTATCAAATATTTACTGCCTTCTATTAATATGATACTGCCTTATGTATCGCCATTTTATATCAGAGGAGCATCAGAAGCCTCACTGATTAATTTATCACGGGTATGCATTGAAAATGCGATGTCGATTTTATCTGTACTTGAAAAGGAATATCAAACATTCCAAGAGAGAAGCTTAACACTGCGTCATCTGGGTGAAGTTATTGTATTTCCAAGATGTATTGATAAAGGTAACGGCGTTTACTATGATTTTAATCAAAAAGCTTCTTCTTATCTTCAAAATGATTTAGAACACTTGTCACGCATTTCAAGAATAAATGTATAAGACAGAGAATAATGAATAAGTAAGAATAAATATATTTAGAAAGGCGGATTTTATGTTTTATTATTACAAATATAAGAATAACGTGCTTTTTTCGCTTCATGAGTATCGTGGATTCTCTAACATAAATGAAGACATTGCAAGAAATCATGCTCAACCATTGTTTTTCTTAGGAAAACTACCACCCTCGAAATCGAGAATGTCATTTGCTTTATCTGATCCTACTATGATATATCTTCAGCAAGAGAATGTAAATCTTCTTAAATATACAAAGTTAGAACGCCCGCTGCAGTCATGGGTTCATGAAAAGATCTTAAAACATCAAGTCGTTTATATAAATACAGAATACCCGAATTGGGAGGATGCATTAGAACGCTCTACGCCTAAAAAATGGAACATTAATATTATCGCTCTTGGAGATATTGGCAGCACTTTACTTATAGGGCTTCGCTTATTAAGCAACGGTGCTATTGGAAAAATTGGTCTCTTTGACAAGAATACCGTTAATCTTGAGCGATGGGAATTTGAAATTAACCAGACCGTCCCCCCATTTAATTATGAAGGACATCCAGAGGTAACCATCATTAAAGAAGAAAATTTGACCAACTGTGATATGCTGGTTTTTTGTGCCGCTCAAGGGTATGGCATAGATAAGAAAAAAAATAATACCGACGTAAGAATGGCTCAGCTTGAAGGTAATTCACAGATTATCAGCTACTATGCTAAGATGTTACGAAATTCAGAATTTAAGGGACTCTTTGCAGTTTTATCAGACCCGGTAGATTTGCTCTGCAAAAAAGTTTATTTGGACAGCAATCGGGATATAAGTGGTCATCTTGACTATAAGGGACTTGCCCCTGAGCAAATAAGAGGCTATGGGTTAGGTGTTATGAACGCAAGGGCACTTTATTATTCTAAAAAAAATCCAAAGCTCAGTCATTATGCCGCCGAAGGTCGTGCTTATGGCCCCCATGGTGTGGGCTTAGTGATTGCTGATAGTATAGAAAATTATAACGAAAAATTATCCGAACAGTTAACCGAATCAGCTTTAAATGCCAATATGAAAATGAGAGGTATTGGCTTTAAGCCTTACGTAGCACCCGCTCTATCATCCGGTGCATATTCCATACTTGCTACCATTAATGGGCAATGGCACTATGCATCTACTTTCTTAGGCGGTGTTTTTATGGGTGCCAACAATCGTCTAATCAATGGCTATACAGAACTGGAACAATTGAACTTACCGGAAAATTTATTAAAAAGATTGCGTACATCTTTTGCTAATTTGGAGATAATATGAGTGTAATTAATAATTAACCAGGAGTGTGGTTTCATGGAAACTTTGTATATTATTAACCCATCTAAACAAGCTTCTGTATTGTTAAAAAGAATGGTGCAAGCTGTTTCAAGCTCTTTCAGCAAAATTGAAGAGGTTTCATCACTCTCAGATACCAAAGATTTAAGAAACAAAAAAATATTATTTTCTGTACAACTTAACGAGGCAGGTTTTTGTACTGAAATGGATAAATTTCTATGTAAGCTTTGGAGCAAAGATAAGGATAGCTTAGTTGGCTCATCAGCAGTTATTGTTATACATTGTCCTAATGAACTGTTTACCAAGACTTATGCTCAAAATGTTATATTGCATGCCAATATGTTAGGATGCAGCTTCATGGGCCGCCCCCTTGTTGAAGCTACCGCCGGCCTATCAAATTTTTTAGTATTACAAAAAACGATTCCCAAACCCCTTGACCGAGTATGTATTACTCTATGTGAAGATTTAGGAGCACGTTTTAGGTTATTTAATCCAAAATTGATTGATCATCCCAAAATAGCAGTCCTCCACTCCAGCAATTTTAAAACTTCTAATACCATGATGCTTTGGAAAATGGTTGAAGAGCAGTTAGAAGGTTATAATATTAGTAGACATCATATCGAAAATGGTGCTGTTAAGGACTGTATTGGTTGTTCCTTTACTACTTGTTTGCATTATGGACAGCAAAAGTCCTGCTTTTACGGCGGTATTATGATTGAAGAAATCTATCCTGCCATTTTATCATCGGATGCATTAATTTTTTTATGTCCCAATTATAACGATAATCTATCTGCTAACATTTCTGCGGTTATTAACCGGCTGACTGCATTATATCGAACAACGAAATTTTATGAAAAGACCGTTTTTAGTGTTATCGTATCAGGAAATTCCGGCTCTGATGCATTGGCAAAGCAATTAATTAGTGGCCTAAATATTAATAAAACATTTCGACTTCCTCCATATTTCTTTATTTCTGCCACTGCTAATGATACCGGAACGGTTTTGAAAATAGATGGAATAGAGGAAAAAGCGAGAGCTTTTGCTGAGAATATAAAAAAGGAAATTAAGAAATAATTTATAGTAAATAATTCTGATGGATTTTATTTTAGTAAAAATCTCAACCTTAATTATTCATCATTCAATATTAATTATGAATTCAAACCTTTTATGTTATAATAAATACTAGTGCGATAGTCATTAGAGATTAAATAAAATTATAGATACTTACCAATCATACGGAGGATAAGATTTTGGATTTAGATAAAATATTTATAAAGGATGCCAATCCCACTAAGGTTGGCGGACAGGCGGTTATAGAAGGGGTCATGATGAAGGGGTCTACCTGTATGGCTACTTCTGTAAGGAAACCCAACGATGAAATTACAACAAAACTTACCCGGGTAAAAAAGCCAAGTAAGTTTTGGAAACTACCTCTTATCAGGGGCATATACTCTTTAGGCAGTGCCATGGTGACCGGTACAAAAACCCTTATGTACTCAGCTGAGGTTTTAGAAGAAGCCGGAGTTGAAATGGAAAAAAGCAAGTTTGATCAGTGGATTGAAAATAAATTAGGGGATAACGCCAATTCCTTTATTATTTATTTTTCAGTTATTACTGCTATTATCTTTTCAGTTGGTATATTTATTGTATTACCAACTATTGCTACCAATCCCATAAAAACATTGACTTCCAACTCCATTGTGCTCAACTTATTTGAGGGATTAATCAGGATTCTACTTTTTGTGATATATATTGTTTTAATTTCCAGAATGGAAGACATTAAACGAGTATTTCAATATCATGGCGCCGAGCATAAATCCATTCATTGTTTTGAAAATGGTTTAGAGCTCACAGTAGAAAATTGTAAACCGTTTACTACGCTTCATCCACGCTGCGGTACCAGCTTTATGATGTTTGTTATGGTTATCAGCTTACTCATCTTTTCGTTTCTGGGCTGGCCTAACTGGTGGATGAGAATATTATCACGGATACTTTTTATTCCCATTATTGCAGGACTATCTTACGAAGTTTTAAAGTGGGCAGGAAAAAGCACCTCAAGTTTTGTTAAATTTATCAGTGTGCCCGGCTTATTGCTTCAGAAGCTGACCACGAGAGAGCCTGATGAATCTCAGCTGGAAGTAGCACTTAATTCATTAAAATTAGTCCTGGAAAAAGATCAAGGAAATGATGATACATGGAACGAAACATAAGAGAAATTATTAACCATACATCCCATCTACTTGAAAACAGCGGATCATTAACACCAAGGCTGGATGCTGAATTGCTTCTGGCCTTTGTAATGGATA
>JAKSCF010000477.1 GCA_022360735.1 Clostridia bacterium | reverse complement strand
TCCGGCGGCATGAAACAAAGGGTGGGTATAGCAAGGGCATATGCAACCAATCCCAGTCTGCTTATTATGGATGAGCCTTTTGGACAGCTGGATGCGCAGACCCGATACGCTATGCAAAATGAAATATTGCGCATCAGAGAAAAAGAAAAGAGAACCGTAATATTTGTCACCAACAATCTAGAGGAAGCATGCTATCTGGGAGATCGGATTATTTTACTGAGCTCAGCACCGGCAAAGGTGAAAGCAACCTATGATGTGGATCTGCCAAGGCCGAGAGATATGATAAGCAAAGATTTTTTGGATTTGCGGGTCAGGATATCCGAAAATACTGATTTATCAATATAATAAGGAGTAGTGTATGAGTCAAATAGATGAAAGACCAGTAAAGGTAGAGGTTAAAAATCTTACCAAAAGTTTTGGTGATTTATTGGTGCTGGATGATCTTAACTTTGATATAAAGAAAAATGAGTTTGTCTGTGTCGTGGGACCAACAGGATGCGGCAAAACGACATTTTTGAATTGTTTGACAAAGATTTTCCCACCGACAAAAGGCGATTTATTTATCGACGGCGTCTCGGCCAATCCACAAGTGCACAATATTTCATTTGTGTTTCAGGAGCCGTCAGCTATACCATGGCTGACAGTAGAAGAAAATATCGCGTATGGATTAAAGATAAAAAGAATCCCAAAGGATGAGATTGATAAAAGAGTCAACCGAATTTTAGATTTGATGGGACTTCAGGAGTTTAGGAAATCTTATCCTCAGGATTTATCGGTAAGTGCGGAGCAGCGTATTATCATAGGGCGTTCTTTTGCGATGCAGCCTGACCTTCTGCTGATGGATGAGCCATACGGCCAAATGGACATTAAAGTACGGTTTTATCTAGAAGATGAAGTTATCCGTCTGTGGAAAGAGCTTGGAAGCACGGTTGTATTTATCACCCATAATATTGAAGAGGCGGTTTATCTTGCGGAAAGAGTGATTGTCTTGTCAAATAAGCCGGCAAAAATCAAGGAAGAGATCATAATCGATATACCCCGTCCGAGAAATATCGCTGACCCCAAGTTTATCGAGTACAGAAATCATATTACAGAAGCTATTAAGTGGTGGGAATAATATATATAATTATATAAAATATTATACCATCAGAAATAGTTGACCTGAAAAGAAAGGATATAGTTGTGAGAATTGTATGCCTAAGCGAGCCTGGAAATATAAGTATGAATGAAACTCCCTATCCGGAGATGCAAGAGAAATGCGCCATAGTAAAGATACAGTATTGTGGAATCTGCGGATCAGATACAGGTGCTTTCAAGGGGTCAAATCCCACCGTAAAATATCCAATAGTCGGCTTAGGGCATGAGGGCATGGGTATCATTGAAGAAATCGGTGAAAATGACAAGGGCTTGAGAAAGGGCGACTGTGTGGCTTTGGAGCCTTATATATCGTGTACCCAATGCCATCAATGTCTAAAAGGACGGCTGAATAACTGCACAAATATCAAAGTTTGCGGAGTACACACCACCGGTATGATGAGCGATTATTTTCACCACCCTATTCGATTAATCCATAAAATCCCGGATGCACTATCACTGGAGGATGCGGTACTGGCAGAACCATTTACAATAGGACTGCACGCAGCTACAATAGGAAAAGTCACAAAAGGAGATAAATGCCTCATATTTGGGGCAGGAGTGGTTGGGCTAATGACGGCCTTTGCTGTGAAAGCCTATGGTGGACAGCCTATTGTTTGTGATGTACTGCAGGGACGGCTAAATAAAGCAAAAAAAATGGGATTTGAATGTATCCATAATTCACCGGATGAAGATTTGGTGAAAAATATAAAGAAGGTTATCGGTGAAAAGATGGCCGATGTAGTCATCGACTGCACGGGATCACCGGCAGTCATCAAGAACCTGCATTTATATATTTCATATGGTGCAAGGATTGTATTGGTAGGATGGCCGAGTAAACCGGTTGAAATCAATACAATCAAATGCATGCAAAAAGAAGCAGCGATTTTAACCTGTAGGAACTCAAACAAGAAATTTCCAGAAGCGTTGAAACTGATAGAGGAAGGTGTCCTCCCGGTAAAAAAAATCATAACAGAGTTTGTGAATGTAAATGATGTCCAAAATGCACTATCCAATATCATAAATAATCCGCAGGATTACCTAAAAGTAGTGGTAGAAATGGACTAGAAAGGGTGAATGACGGATATGAGCAAAAAAGCGCCCACAAGGGAAGATGTAGCCAAAAGGGCAGGGGTCAGCATCACGATAGTTTCTTATGTTCTTAATAATAACCGGTATGTTAAGAAAGAAAAAAGGGAACGGGTGCTGAAAGCTGTAGATGAACTGGGATATCAGGCAAATCGATTTGCCCGGGCTTTGAAGGGGAAAAAAGATAAGCACATCATGCTGCTGACGGACAGAGTGAGCACAGAGTATTATGGTGAATTGATCAGCGATATCGAAAAATCATCAAAAGATTTGGGTTATTTGGTCTCCATATCGATCATTTCTAATACAGAAGCATTTATCAATAAGATTATAAGCTGGCAGATTGATGGAGTGATCATAAGCTCTATCAGTTTTAGGGAAGATCTGATACAAAAGATTGTTCAGGCAAGGATCCCTGTTATTCTCATGAAAAATAGAGATTATGAGCAGATAAAGGGTGCAGCGATGATTAATACCGGGCTGTATGATGCAATGCATATCAGTGTCAAGCATCTCTATGATACAGGCTGCAGAAATATTGTTTATCTTGACCGTATCAGTATAAGGGATCATTTCAGTGATATTCGGGATTTTAGATTGCGTGGATATTATGAGGCTATGAAAGACGTGGGGCTGGAAGATAAAAAGCATGTCATCACGAAATGCCGCACGATTGAAGAGATGAGAGATAAGCTCATGAAGCTCATGAAAGCAATGCCTGTTGATGGCATAGTAGGAAGAAACGACTATGTAGCAGAAGTGGCAATGAATGAGCTGGTAAGGAAAGGATACCGAGTACCGGAGGATGTCTCCATCATAGGAGTGAATAATTCGAGCTATGCAAAGATTTCGATCCCTACATTGTCTTCACTGAAAATGAAACGGGAGGAAATAGCACAGGAAGCCATCGACATTATAGAAAATATCAGTAACGGCGGAGAAATCCCGGAAGAAAAGTTGTTTGTCCCAGAGCTGGTCATAAGGGAAAGCACCAGAGGTAAAAAGGAGTCATTGTGAGGCAATTAATATTAACAGGCGTTCAGAAGATAGAAACAAAGGAAGTGCCCTTGCCGGAAGTCAAGCCCGGCTGGGTACTGATAAAAACCGCAAGATGCGGAATCTGCGGGACAGACGCCCACGGATATATGGGCGAAACGATATTTGGCAAAGTATTTCCATTTCATTTGGGACATGAAGTATGTGGTTATGTGGAAAAAGTGGGCAATGATGATTCGCATTTCAAGACAGGTGATTTGGTCGTTATCAATCCTTTCTTTACCTGTGATAGCTGCCCGGCATGCTTTATGGGTCAAAGCAACAACTGTAGTACGAAGACCACCATTGGCCTAAAAGGACCAGGCGGATTTTCAGAATACATTTTGGTTCCTGAGACCAGCACATACAAAGCTGATAAGGATATGGACGTAGACCGCCTGACCATCGCAGAACCATTGGCAAATGTCATATATGCAATGGATAAAATCAAGATAGATAGTTCAATGAACGTTTTAATAAACGGGGTCGGTGCCATCGGATTAATGTTTCTGCAGCTTGTGGCAGGATACAAACCCAAAAGCATAACGGTAACAGATCTCAATGATGCTAAACTGGAAAAAGCAAAAAAAATAGGAGCGGATATAACAATCAATGCCAGATCAAATACCGATCCAAATGATCATTTGTATGATGTGATCATTGATTGTACAAGCTCTGCAGAATGCGTTGGCCAATCGATAAAGAAACTTGCGTTTGGAGGGCAGTTTTTAAATTTTGGTGTCTGCAAAATGGACGCTACCTTTGAGGTAAATCCCTTTGACCTCTATAAAAAAGATGCTACATATTTATCTTCATTTGCACTAAACAAAAGCAGTATGCAAAAGGCTCTGGATTTGCTCATC
>JAKSCF010000587.1 GCA_022360735.1 Clostridia bacterium | reverse complement strand
TTTTCCTTTAGGCAATATAGCATCTAAAGACGATGTACGGGAGATGGTAAAAGATGCTCATCTTTTAAACGCAAAAACCAAAGACAGTCAAGAAATTTGTTTTGTAGAGGAGAATAATTATGTGCGTTTTATAGAAGATCACTATGGATATGAAAGTATCCAAGGTGATTTTATAGATGAAAAAGGCAATGTATTAGGCCGGCACAATGGTATTATTAATTATACCATTGGACAAAGAAAAGGTTTGGGTATAGCGTTAGGACAACCGGCATATGTCACTAAAATCAATTCCCAAGACAACACGGTAACTTTAGGAAAAAATGAAGATCTTTTTAAACATATTGTATATTCAAAAGACAACCATTTCATTAATAGCAACGGTTTTGTTCCCAACAAACTTCAAGCCAAAATCAGATATTCTGCGAAGCCGTCATCTGCTAGTATCAAAACTGAAAATAAATTGATTAAAACCACTTTTGAAGCCCCACAAAGAGCAATTACATCCGGACAATCCATTGTGTTTTATTCAGAAGAAATTCTTCTGGGGGGCGGTATTATTATATGAAATTCAGTTAGTTAAAATGGTAATAAAACCCTTCTATAAATGCTTGTTATGATGCATGAATTATGAATATTTGAAAAAAATAAAAATAAAAGTAAAATGAAAAGGAAGGGTTGACTATGATGATGAAAAACAAGAATGGCTTTATGGCAGGCATGATTGCAGGAGGCATGATAGGCGCAGTTACAGGAATGGTAAGCTATAGACGTATGTCTCCAACTCAAAAGAGAAGTATTGATAGAAATATTAACAAAGTAATTGATCAGATGACTGATGCTATGGATACTTTACAAGATCTTTCTCCATTTGAATAAAATAATGCAATGATTAAGAAAATCCAAAGGGGTTTTCTTTTTTTATATAATAAGAAATATCTATTTTACTTTATAACATTGAGTTTTATATCATACGAAAATAGGAATATCCATAAAAGTGATGACAATATTACAAATTTGTATTATAATTGGCTTAAAAGTAACACAATACGAAAGGATGAACTATCATTTTAGATTATACTAAAGGTGCTCAGCCGCTTTATCAACAAATCATAGATGAAATACTAGAAGGCATACATCAAGGTAAATGGGTTGAAGAAAGCAAATTTCCAACAGAAGAAGAACTCTGTAAATATTATGATGTCAGCAGGATAACCATTAGACATGCCATTTCTGAACTTGTCCGTGAAGGATATTTAATTAGAAAAAGAGGAAAAGGAACCGTTGTTAAAAACAGAATTATCGACAATTTTAATAAAACCATTGGCCTTGAAGAAAGATTGAAAGAGCTTGGCGTAGATACATATAATACAAATATTAAAATAGCAAAAGTCATTCCACCTAAAATAGTATGTAAAGAATTTGGGATAGATGAAGTCCAATGGGTTTTTGAAATGAAACGACTTCAAGTAGTAAAAGAAGATGGGGTAATTTTGGCAGGTTTGCATAATTACTTAAATCCTAAACTGGATATTAGTTTGGATCCAAACGAATATACCGATTCTTTTTATAAATATCTAAAAGAAAAAAAAGGAATTATTGTTTCAAGTGTTAAAGAAATCATAGAAGCAGTTAAATCCGATAAGCAGATCAATGAATTTTTAGGAATAGAAACTGATGTGATTTTAAAAAAAACACGTACTACTTTTGATCAAAACGGAAGAATCGTTGAATTTACTTACTCATATTATCCTTCTACAGTTTACAAATATACTGTAGAGTTTAGTTTAAATAATTAATAATTCCATATTTTTATAAATAAATTATTACCTTTAAATCATTAAAATGCAAATAGAGTTTATTGATATGACTTTTTCTATTGCCATGAGACTCTATTTATGTATCTAAAAATGCTTATTCAATATATGCATTTTTTTCATATCTTCTAATTTTATATTTATTTTCCGTATTCTAACAAACCCCCTAAACATTTATTTTTAAAACATCCTACATATATTTAGTTATTTTTTAATTTCCAAATAGTATTACAATTTTATGATAGAATTATATTTAAGAAAAAATGTTATTATGAAGGGGTATTGAGATGAACCTATACGAAATAAAAGATTATTGCAGATCAAACTTCAATGTATATCTAAAAAAAGCTATTGAACAGATTCCCCCAATCCAAGATGTAAATTTTTTAGATATTGGTTGTGGGACCGGTGTTTCTATTCTTGAAATAGCTAAAATTACAAACTACAACTTAACCGCTATTGATACAGATGAAGATAGTTTAAAGATACTGGAGAACAAAATACAAAGATCCAATTATTCAGAGAGAATATCGGTGATGCGTGGGGCAATTGAAACTGTTAATCTTCCTGAGAAAAACTATGATATTATTTTGGCTGAAGGGTTATTTAATATAATTGGTTTTGAAAATGGATTATTGATCTCTTCTGGATTCTTGGCGGATAATGGCTATATGATTATCCACGATGAATTAAAAGACAGAGCGTTCAAATTACAGATTTTTAAAAAAAAT
>JAKSCF010000585.1 GCA_022360735.1 Clostridia bacterium | reverse complement strand
GTTTCGGATTCCATACAGGGGTACATTGATAATGATGAGAATAGAAAAGATGCCTGTATGAATGGGGTTAAAGAAGTGGCTAAGCCTGTGCTGGCATCCACTTTAACAACAATTGCGGCTTTCTCACCGTTGATGATGCTTCCTGCTGTAGTAGGCGCATTTATTGGCAGTATTCCAAGGATTGTAATTATTGCGCTCTCTGCTTCATACTTGATTGCCATGTTATTTATACCTGTATTTGCTTATTCATTTTTTAAGAAAAGCAAAAAGAAGGTAAGCACACATAGAATAAAAAACGGATTTGCAAAGCTATTAAATCTTGCCATTCATCATAGATGGAAGACCATGGGCATCGCTGTTTTGTCGCTGGTTTTGGTGATGGTACTTTCAGGTTTTTTGGAGCAAAGCTCTTATCCGACAGAAGAGAAAGATATTCTTTATATCAATGTAGAAACTGAGTTTACCACTGACTTTAAGAGAAGTAAAGAGGAAGTCAAAAAGATGGAACAATTTCTCAAAGAACAAGAAGAGATTGAAAATTGCTATGTAACCATTGGCGGAGATTTCCCCAGATTTCATATGTCCGTAGCTTATAGACCTTCAGCGAAGAATATTGCTCAGATTATTATAGAATTTGATTTAGATAAAAGCAATCGATTTGATTCCAATCCTGAATTTGTAGACTATTTACAAGACGGATTGAATAAAAAGATAATCGGTGCCAATATGGAGGTTAAAGAATTTGAGGTGACTGGAGATGGTTCTCCGATACAAGTTATGCTCCTCAGTGAAGATAAGGAAGCGCTGAAAGAAATAGGGCAAGAGATAACGGACGTTTTATACAATATGGAAGGGACAAAGAATGTTTTCAATGACGTAGAAGGAGAAAGCTACAACTATAAATTCAATATCAATAAGGAGCAGTCATTAGGGATGGGTATGACCTCTGCCGAAATACAGAATGAAATGAATATCGCCCTGATGGGGCGAACCATAGGTGTTTTCACGCAAGACGAGAAAGAGTATGATATTAACCTAAAAGGTGTGGTGAATGATATAGATGAATTTAAGAATCTGCCGTTACGTTCAGCCATGACACAAATGGTCTTACCGCTTAAAAAATTTGGCAATGTTACCATGGAATCTGAGGTCAGCAAGCTGGTTCGATATGATAATAAACCATCTGTTACAATTGCCGCCAGCCCTTTGGCAGGTTACAATGCCATAAAAATACAAACTGAATTGGAAAAAGTCATATTGGATAAAGGATATCAAAATATTGAATTGGTATCAGAAGGCGAAAAGGGAGAAATGGAAAGAAGCACAGGCGATATGGGATTTGCCGGATTATTTGCTGTCTTTCTAGTGTATATCATTTTGATGCTTCAATTTAAATCAACCATTCAGCCCATCGTTATTTTGCTCACAATACCCCTTTCATTTATAGGATCGATTTTGGCTTTGATCTTATTTAGGCAGACCATGTCCATATTTGCCATGCTGGGCTTTTTAAGCTTGTTCGGAATAGTGGTAAATAATGCCATTATTCTGATTGACTACATAAATGGAGAAAGAAGAAAGGGTGCAGAAATTATAGCTGCGTGTAAAACAGCCGTAAGTACCAGATTTAGACCGGTTACCCTCAGCGCCACAACAACCGTTTTCGGGCTGCTTCCCATGGCACTGTCGGGGGGAGCATTATTCAGGCCGATGGCAATTGCTTTTATGGGAGGGTTGTTAATGTCCACATTCTTGACATTAATAGTTGTTCCGGTGATATATAGCAGTGTGGAAATAAAAATCAGAAAATATACAACTAAATTACACAGCAGTTATTCCTTTAAAACATAGAATTATAACATTC
>JAKSCF010000397.1 GCA_022360735.1 Clostridia bacterium | reverse complement strand
TTAGGGTAAGATCCTATTTTCCAGCAGAAAAGTTGCATTTCTATAGCAGGCCTGCTATATTTCCTCTTTATGCAATGTTCAACCTCTCACCCCCACTTTATTATATCTATACATTTAAATCCAATTTCTTATGAACCAAAAACAAATGAACCGGGCAGAGATGCTCGCCACCACCCGTGCGTACCTGGATGCCAACACTTCCGTGTGGAGTTCCATACCCGTGATCAACACTATAAAGCCCCAGCTGGATGATGTCCTCCAGTCGATCTCCGAACACCAGGAGGCCAAGGAAGCGTCGCAGGTATTTTTGGGCAGCAATAAAACAGCGCTCAAAAAGGCCGTGGCTGAAAAAGCGGATATCTTAAACGATGTGCTGGCCACCTATGCGGCCATAGAAGGCAACGCTACCTTGGAACAAAAGGCGGACCGTTCGTACTCCGAGCTCTACCGGCTGCCCAACCAAGAGTTCGTAGTAGTGATCAAGGAGACCATCAAACTGCTGGAAGAGCACATAGAAGCCATGGCCGACTACGGCATGTCGCCCGACCAGATCACGGACTTAAAGAATGCGTACGATAACTATCTGGCCATCTCGGGCCAGCCGCGATTATATAAAGTAGCCACGTCACAAGCCGTACGGGCGCTGGAAGACCTCTTCACCCAAGCGAACGAGCTGCTCACCGCCCGCATGGACCGGGTGATGAAGCGGTATAAAAGCGCAGATCCTAATTTTTACCGGGGGTATTTGGCGGCGAGGGTGATTGTAGATAATTAGGAGAGTTTAGGGTGAGGTTTCGGTGAGGGGCCCTCGCCCTTCGTTTTGTGCTGCTTAGGGGATAGTGTTGCTTAGAAAATTTATATTAATTACAATAGGATTTAAAAAGATTTGAAACGCTTATTTTAGTCTAAAAAATACAAAGGAAATAAAGTACATAAATGCACTTCATCCAGACGTTAGAGATAATAAAGTAAACTCAATCACAACCACTTGGCAGAAAACATAAGTTCCCCGGATATTTCGAATTCATTGGCCATAATAGCGAGTTTAACCACAATAGCATCGGGGCTTGCTATGTTATATCTGGATAGAATTAGGTTTAAAAACAACAAAGTAAAATTATTATTGCACACATTGAAAGTTAATGAACTCGCCACACCATATCAATCTTTGATTTTAGAGAACTACGATTTTTTAACTTCCCAAAGAACCAAAATTGATAAAGAATTCAATATCAAGGTGTATAAATCTTATAAGGAAAATAAATGGTTGATTACCTACTTATTTGCTATGAATTTAGGATTTTTTTTATGCTTTTTTGGCCTCATTTACTCGCCTGAACTTTTTAACTTTAATCAATTAATTATACTTGTTCCAGGTTTAATGGTCTATTACATCATGACCTCACTAATAGTATTTGGTGTTAAGATAGACTTTAAGAATAAGAACATATCTGACATAAAATTATTCTCCAAAGGAAGGAGATATAGGTTTAATTCTTTTACTAGAGTGAGAATTTATGGATCAACATTACATTTCTATGATCCAAATAATGATATGTTAATTAACGGAAAGGGTTTTGAATTAAAAAAATTCACTCCTTTTGAAATTAAAATATGGGAGTTTATTCTTAATTCGGCATTTGAAAAAGTAAACTCTGAACAATAAGATATATCCTTTGCTAAGAATGAATATGTCCCTAACAAATACTATCATCCATAAGCTTACTGAGCTATTTCCAAAGTCTAATGCGATGAGATGCTTTTATAGATTTTTGAAAAGTTCATCTTACGGATGATAGTTGGACGTTGTTACTCATTTTTAATAACATGACTGAAGATAAAATATTGGCCTACCCCATTTTCAACACATCCGGTCCTAATAGATATTTCCATGCCGGCGCATTTGCCATACGCTTTGAAACATTTACCTTAACCTCCAGGACAGTTCGCCCTCTAGCTAGGCTAGTAGCAATTACACATCATCAATGAATAGATACCTCCTAACTTCATTAGCTTGCAGCTTTTGGTTATGCAAAGGGCTTTTTGCCCAAGACTTTCAAGGAATATGGCTTAGCGAATATGTAGAAGAAATTCAAAAGACAACGACTACTTCTATTCTAGAAGATGATTCCCTGTTCGTTGAAGAACTGGGATATACGAAAGTGGATACTAATTACTATAATTCATATTTGTTGATTGATTTTATTTCCAAAGACAGTTTACTTTTTGGTGGACCGAGTGGAAAGCAAACGATGGGGACATACTATCTTTCGAATGACACTCTAAATATCAGTTTAGACACACTTGAATTAAAGGCAATTTATGATGAAAAGCATTTGAAAGTTCTAGACCCAGGTTCGAGCTGGTCCAATAGTACCGTTTTCCTTTCCAAGCTTAATGAAGACGACTTGACTTTAAAAGGAGACATTCAGAATAGTTTTCTCTTAGATCACAAATGGATAAGCAGCGCTGACTCTAATTCATCATATCACGGGTTAGAATTCTATTTCTATGATAGTTTAAATGCAATTATCACCCTGGATTACGGTGAGCGAGCATACACTTCATTCGGAACATATAACCTGGCTTATTTTAAAGATATTCCTTTTCTAGGTGTTTTAGACCGAGGAAATTTGGACCAGTATGTATTCTTATTAAAAAACCACCTCGAATCCCAGGGAAGGATTAACGTTATGGCCTATGGGTTGACCAAATGGATTGAAGAGCCACCAGATGCCGAGAACTTTGAACTGGTTAAGCAACCATTGCCATCAGAAAATGAAATAGAGCTGATTCGTAAAAATATAATTGGAGATTGGTATAATCGACAAAACCCATTACCATTTGACACCATTTTCTCTGATTATGATTCAATCGTGGATTCTCATTTTACCATTAGTTTCAATCATAATGATTCATACTCAATGGATTATGGTGGCAAATATTTAAAAGATGGCAATGCGCACTCAAAAAGCTTGAATTTTAAAGGGACATGGACTTTAGGGCGACCGGGCGATTACATTGAATTAAACACTGGTAGGAGACTTGATTATCTGACCATTATTAATGCAAATGAAAATGCTTTGTCCTTGACGTACGATATACAGTTACCAGATGCAGAAGTTATAATATCCGGGACACTCATAAATTTGACAAAAAAAGACGCTAGATAAATGCTGAACTGAACCTGCTTGGCGGCAAGGTAGGTATGCGAACGGAGCAATTTGAAAGGTATATGCAAAAATTCAACTCAACCTGGTTTAGCAACTGGGACGCGTACCCATTTTAGTTAGACGTTAGCCACCTAATATGATTATGGACAAGTTTGTAATTTTTTTATTAGTCATCGTATTGTCTTCTTGTAGTAACAAAGAGACTACAGGCTCTGATTGGACACATTTAAAAGTTGATCTTCAAAATTATCTTTATGAAGGTGAATTACTCTACCACCTTGAGAATAATACAAAGCAAACGCTGGACTCCATTAAGGCCAAGTACTCTCAGAATATTATTGATTCTGCTGAGTTACTGCATCAAGAAACTTTGAAAGTCGTCCAATTTTTAGATTCTTTCGGCGACTATATGATCGATACCAATGGAGGCCGAGGTGAAAATGGCATTCCAATTAATCAAACAGAGCATATAAGCCTTGAGCATATCTTTTACGCTAATGAGAAAGATGCTGAACTAAAATCCATTTTAACAAATCATGAGCAGTTATTACGTTCATTCGGACTTATATACCCGCGAATTGTATACGAACCTAAGGACATAATAACCTTGAAGAATGATCCATTATATCGTGAGAAAGATTTTATCGAATTACATTTTGAGGATCGGAATATTTTTGAAGCCCTTTCGTCTATCCAATACTTGAAAACGTCAGTCATACTCAAAGCAGCAGCAGCATTGAGCTTACTAATATCCTGGCAAGGTTAGTTGCGCACCTCACCTGCCGTGCTTTTATAAAGCATACCCATTTTCAAAGCATCCGGTTATAAATAGATATTTCCATACCTCTGCATTTGCAATGCGCTTTGAGACATTTACTTTAACCCCTGATCCTTCATCATTCCCGTTATTTATTGAGCAGACCTTTTGACACGGCCTGCGTACATGGAGGTGGTGCATTGCCGTGTGGCATTTATGTTTTGAATGGGGAGAACCAAGCGGCATTGCAAATACCGGAGCAAGAGGGTTTATGCCCTCACCCGGTGCGCTTCCACCGCAACTTCACTTTCCTGCTACGGTGGTTTTCTAAGCCTTTTATGAGGACGGACTTGGCGTCCCCGTGCAGATCAACTATTTTAGTACTCGTAGCAAAGTTTGGGCATACGCACTTTAGCAAGGTGGTATCCCAATACCTCGTTGATTGCAAAACATCAAACATAAATTCCCATTATTCACTGTCCTCGGTTTCGTAGTATTCAATTTAGCGCTTCACATGTATGCCGACAGCCATGCCGGCTATCATGGGGATGAGCTGATGCATATCGATGCAGGACGGCACCTGGCGTTTGGATATGCCGATTTCCCTCCTGTTATAGGTGTACTAGCGTTTCTACAAAACTTGT
>JAKSCF010000573.1 GCA_022360735.1 Clostridia bacterium | reverse complement strand
GTTCTCTGTCTCTTTTAACATGAGTGACAGCTTATCTTCAATTGTATGCAATTGTATGGCTGTGTTATAAAAAGAATGTAATGAAAAATCGCCTTTCATAGTATGAATGACTCTGAATAATAATTCTATGCTATCCTTTATAGGTTGATTTGGGTTTAGTATACTGCTTGAGTTTGTAGAAAAAAACTGTTTTGCATCTTCTATGGCTTCTAAGATTTCAGATTTATTATTAACAGCAGATAATACTAACTTCATATTATTTTTTTCTTCTTGGCTCTTCTGTTCAAGTGCTTTTTTGTCCGTTATATCTGTAAGAATTACCATTAACATTTTAGGATTTTCAAAAGAAATAATTTTAAATGAAATATTGATATATCGATTATTAGCTTTAAATTCACATGGTAAGAGCTTTAAGTATGTTTTTGCTCTTATTTTCTTTTCTTGTTTAAAAAGACTATGCAAGGTTTTAATCAATAAAGCATATTGTGTCTCATCCAGATATTCATGCATCAATGATCCAAAACCCATCCCAGCTATAGGTTTTCCAAAAATATGATTACAAACACTGCTATGTTCCTCGTAAATGATTAAATCTTCTGAGAAAGATAGGAACCCTTGATCAGCATTGTTCATAAGATTTTTTATTGCTTTATTCTTTATCTCTATTTCTTGTCTCAGTTTCTTTTCTTGTTCATTGGCTTCTTCCAAAATGAGTTGTTGTTTATTCAACAGCTCAATTTCTCTTTGTTTAATTTCAGAAATAGCCGTCAAGAAGTTAGTAATACTAACCACTCCATAATAACTATCATCTTTTAAGATAATCACAAAATCATACACATTTTCTTCTTTTCTTTTCATAGCCTTTAACCCAAATTGAGCTAAATCACATGAAATATCCAGGCAGAGGATTTCTGTTTTCATAAGTTGCTTGATAGGTCTATTCATATATATAGCAAATCCAAACTGTTTACCAATCATTTGATAAAAGTGATTTCTCATTATTAATCCAATGGGTTTGTCAGGTTTGCTGACATCTTCCATGATAACAATACCCTTTGACGCTGAATTGTCCTCAAAATATTCATGTATCGTACTGCCTTTTTCAGTTATCGAAAATATTTCCACTGTTTCAACAAGTGGGGATACAGTTTCGTTCATTATATCCTCTCCAAAAAAATCAGTTAATCATTCATATTAGTTTTCATCCAAGGCTTCTGTGACTGCGTCTAAAACCAAAGTATCGTCAAAAGGCTTTGTGAGATAGTTAAAGGCTCCATTATTCAATGCATCAAGTATCGTATCTCCCTTGCCCAGAGATGAGATTATAATAATTTTTGCATCTTTATTAAATGATAATATTTCTTTCAAGCATTCTAAACCGTTCATATTTGGCATGGTTATATCTAAAGTAACCAAATCCGGAGATAATTCTTTATATTTACGCAAGCCTTCATCACCATCTTGAGCCTCACCCACTATAACATGATTATTCATCTCAAGTATTTTTTTTATTTTCTTTCTTGACATTGCTGAATCATCAATAACTAATATATTAGCCATAATTTAAACCTCCAAAATTATATATTAAAAATAATATCTATATTACCTATACTAAGGCTGCATGGTAATACAAATAATTGATTGTTTTGGTTGAGTCTACTATTAAAATCAAATTTTTGTGGATTTAAGTCATGGTTGATCCCTTTATGGTATAAATTTGAAACAAATAACCCGTTCTGGCAATTCATAAACTCTCCAATAGCATCTCTGGCCATTTCATCCATTTCTGTTATTTCCTCTTCTGCATAAATACCTGCAAATTTAACCAGCACCTCATCATCTGCTGAGATTCCGGTGATAATCTTATTCTCCCCTACGATTTCTTGACTCGCTAGATTTTTATACTCGTAACTGACCAAACAGTATGGTTTGTCAATCATTAAATCACTATCGACAAACCTAATAATATTTCTTAAAAATAGTTCAACATACTCTTGAAATAATACGACCTCATTGGTTTTCTGCATTTTGATAAACATATTAACGATTTCATCCGTATTATTACTTTTTAATATTTCAATTTCTTTATCTGTAAACCCAGAATCTTTTTTGTATTCAATTAATAATTTTTCATATTCATCGTATGTGAGTATCTCTTCATCAACCAATATTTGACCGATCATAATATGAGAATTCTTTTGACTGGACAATAGCCCGGCTAACTTTTCTTCTGTCAAAAAGCCTTCATTTATGGCAATTTCACCAAACCGCTTGTCCTGTAATACTTGAAGCTTATGTACCCTGTTGACTTGGAACGCATTCATATACCCAGATTCAATTGCCAGTACGCCAAGTTTTACTTTTGCAGACTTTTGCTTGGATAAAACGTTTTTTAATTGATCGTTAGTTATTATATTTTTAGTTAGAATATAATTGCCAAAATACTTATTAAACATCAATACATCCTCCTTTAATTGCCTTCCAAAAATCTTATTAGATCATTATCAACTTTAGCTCCATCGTTTATCAAATGTGCCAGCAAGTCTTTTAATTTCATCAGTGTATCATAGTCAATTGCATAAAACTTTAATCCTAGTTTCTTTCCTTCAATTCTAACTATTTCACAACTTACCTTAGAAGTGCTGTCATCCATAAGATCGTCCAAAAAAACAGAGACTTTACTTCCGACTTCAAAAAAATTAGGGTCCTCTGCTAAAATTAAAAAACCGGTTAGACTAAAGTTTATAATCTTACAGTTTATATAAGAATCATCATGTTCTATTCTACAATCAAAATCAAAATCCGCTCTTGTAAGCCGCCTTTTTTTATCCAATACACTCATCACCCTATCTCCTCTGTAAATATCATCATTATATCCAATAAATGTTAAATATCTGTAAGATCTGAATTAAGTTTATTTTATATATTAAAAATTTAAAGCAGGTATACAAAGGTTTTGGATTCTCCTACGGAAACAAAATGAATGGTCACTTTTACTTTCTTTGTATATAAAGTTAAAAAACCTATAAGATTATTAAAATCTTATAGGCCGGTTTATGCATATAGGTTCTTTATGTTGCAGTCCGGATACATCTATCTTTAAGCCCGGATTTTGCTCCTAATTAGTAATTATTGTAAGCTCAATTCTTCTACAATTTCTTTCAGACAGATCGTTTTCGTTTTATCTTTAAACTGTAATATCAGGTAATCATCGTTATCAAATCCGCCCATCTTTTTAATACCATAAGAATATTGATTTGGATGCTTGCCTCTATCATCCAAAACACTGCTGAAACATTCAGTGAACTTAATAGTATATTCCGAACCCTTAGAATCAGTCCATCTAAAATCAGTCCAAGCATTGAGCACTCTGCCATTTGTCAGTTCAAACTCAAATTGAAGCTTACCATTTTTATAAGTATATTCCATATTCATATCATCGGAATTGACTTTCCATCCAAATCCAAAGAAAAAGAGATAAGCTCCTACTGCCAAAGCACATACTGTCAATGTTATGAGCACTGCATGTAAGATTTTTTTATTAAACTTTTTAAACGGCTTTATTTCTTCTTTGTTATACTCGGTATCTTCTACATTGACATCAGCCTTCATTTGCTCTAAAAACACCTGGCATTGTGAGCAGTCTTTGAGATGTTTTTCGATCTCAAAGTTGCTTTCAGCACTGGTCAAACCATCTATATAACTCGGTAATAAGTCTTTAATAATTTCACATTTCATCTCCATCTTCCTTTCATAATTTTTTGTTTTGCACGGTAAAAAGTTACTCTTGCCCAGTTTTCGTTTTTGTCAAATACTTCTCCTATTTCTCTAAATGAAAATGCACCTGTGATTCGCAAGAGAACGACCTCCTTTGCAGTTTCATCAAGAATATGTACGGCTTTGATAAGCTGCATCTTGTCCTCTATCAGACATAATTCTTCCTCAGGATTTAATTTTTTGGAAACAATATTGTCATCAAGCATAGATGTTGCTTTGCGTTTTCTTGTATCAATTTCTTGATACCAAACGTGTTTTGCAATTTGGCAAAGCCACGTAGAAACTTTACATGTACCATCGTATCGATGAGATGATTTTATTGCACGATAAAAGGTCTCCTGGGTGAGCTCTTCCGCAGTATCCTCATCATTACAAAGACTCATGATAAATTTAAAAACCATCTCCGCATATTTCTTATAAATATCATCTATGTCAAACATGCAATATCACCTCCTTCACAACATATATCCAATCAATCAGTATTTCGTTACAAAATAATTTAAACTTTTTAAAAAGCTGTCTGCATCAGCAAACAGCTTTTTAACCTTTGTGTGAAATCACCCTTTTATTTAATATACCATAGTTTTTTAAATTTTACATCATCAAAACCAAACAAAAAGAACCGTCCCTATTGTTTGATTCCTTTTAGTCAATGATTTGATCCACTTGAGTAAAGCCGTAAACTTCGGGCACGCCATATTTGAAAGGATTTTTTTCCATTTCTTCACTGATTACCAATTTTTCGTTTTCGATGATTCGATCATTCAAAAAATCCTGGGCCCATATTAGAACATCATCGATATGGGGCACCTTTAGATTCAGTTTTTCTGCAATCCATTTTGCAATACATAAACCGTAATAGATATCATCGCGAAAAAAACGATGTTTTTTATCGATTACCCATTTTCCGTTTTCCTCTACAACCGGTGTACGAATTGCTCCTAAAGTTTTTGAATTCTGAAAAGTTTCCAATATTGTTTTATTAGATGTCAGATTCGTCACATTAT
>JAKSCF010000321.1 GCA_022360735.1 Clostridia bacterium | reverse complement strand
TAAAGAAGCGCACGAATATTCCATAAACAATTATTCTACTAAAACGATTCTAAATAAATTATTCAGAGAAGCCATTACCACCGCTAAGAAAATAAAAAGAGAGACTAAGATATCTGAAAATGCTTTATCGGTTAGTTCTATTGCCGTAAAGCTTATTGAGTCCAAACTGGGAGATTTGTCTGATAAGAAAGCATTGATTGTTGGTGCCGGAAAAATGAATAAGATTGTAATCGAAAACCTTATATATAAAGGGATTAAAAACATATATGTCACCAATAGAACAAAATGTCATGTAATGGATTTATCCTGTAAATTTGAAGAAGTCGAATGCATAAGCTTTAAAGACAGATATGAACGCATACCTGATGTGGATATTATTGTAAGCTCTACCAGTGCACCGCATTATGTCATTCATCAAGATAGTTTTATTGAAAATTACAATTGTGATAAAGAAATTTGTATTGTAGACATAGCCCTTCCAAGAGATGTTGATCCTTGTATTGGGAGTATCAAAGGCGTATCGCTTTACGACATTGACGAATTAGAAACGGTAGTGTCCCAAAAGCATCGGTTAAGGTTAGAAGCTGCCAATATCGCCGTAAATATTATAAGAGAAGATTGCGTGAAGTTTGGAAAATGGTACAATTGCCTGTCTGTATTTCCTGTTATTAGAGAGATAGAAGCGTACAGCACAGCGATAGTCAGTAAGGAGCTTGCAGATTTTTTATCTAAAATAGAGCATTTAGAACAAAAGGAAAAAAATCAAATTCAACTTTTTACTAAAAGCCTGGTTAAAAAATTATTTAGAACACCGCTTCATGAATTGAAAAGAGCCGGAGAGAATGAGCAGGGAGAGCTGTATGCAAAAATAACCAAGGAGATATTTAGATTAAATAATATTACTTGAGACATATAAGGAATATAAATATGAAAAAATATTACCCCATTTTAATCAATTTAGAAAACAAAAAATGCAAAGTCATTGGCGGCGGTAAAGTTGCAGAAAGAAAAGTAAAAACATTACTGGAGCACGGCGCAAATGTGGAAGTCATAAGCCCTTATGCGACAGACTTATTGCTTAGCTACTTTCAAGAGAGCAAGATTATATTGCAAAAAAGGCAATACCGATATGGCGACTTAAATAACTGTGATCTGGTTTTTGCTGCAACCGATGATGAAGCAGTCAATAAAATGTGTTTAAAAGAGAGCACTGAAAAAAAATTACTATTTAATATAATAGATAATCCTGAAGAATGCAGTTTTACAACACCTTCTTGCTTAAGACGCGGGCATTTGAGTATTAGCATTTCCACAGATGGCAAAAGCCCAACCCTGGCTAAGAAAATAAAAGAAGATTTAGAAGAGCGGTTTACTGAAGAATATAGTGAGTATATAGAGATTTTAGGGCGGTTAAGAGATAAAGTTAAAAATGAAGTTCCAGATATAAACCTTAGAAAAGAAATACTCAATCAATTGGTATATTCAGATATATTGCAAAGATATATGACCAAAGAAATAGACGATTTAGAAGATGAACTATATTTTAGGTACAATGCCATTATTAAAAAAGGAGCTGTGGATGATGAAAATTAGAGAAATCGTTGTAGGTAGCAGGGGCAGTGACCTAGCCATTATACAGTCTAAGATTGTAATAACTGAACTGCAAAAATTTTATCCCGAAATCAAATTTAAGATTAAAACCATTAAAACCAAGGGGGATAAAATACTGGACGTACCACTGAATAAAATAGGAGACAAAGGACTATTTATTAATGAAATCGAAACCGCTTTAATTAATGGAGAAATAGATTTTGCTGTGCACAGCATGAAGGATATGCCCAGTGATCTGCCGTCAGAACTAGAAATTTCTTGTATTACCAAAAGAGAAGATGCAAGAGATACAATCATAACAAAAGATGGATCGACCCTGAGCACACTTAGAAAAGGAGCTGTCATAGGAACCAGCAGCTTGCGAAGAACAGCACAATTACAGACTATGAGAGAAGATATAAAAATTGTCCCCATTAGGGGTAATGTACAAACTAGAATCAATAAAATTGAAGAAATGAATATAGATGGTGTTATTTTGGCAGCTGCAGGACTCATAAGATTAGGCTTGCAAAACCAAATTTCAGAATACTTTGATGAAATAAATTTTGTTCCCTCTGTTGCCCAAGGTGCTTTAGGAATAGAAAATAGAAAAAATGATCTTTTTATAAAGGAAATACTATCTAAGATAAACGATGAAGATTCTGAACGTATTGTAAAAGCTGAAAGAAGCTTTATGAAAAGGCTTGACGGCGGATGTCATGTACCTATGGGGGCATATGCATGGATAGAAGAAGATACTATGAAATTGGTAGGTGTGGTTTCAACTGTGGATGGAAAATCTGTAGTAAAAATTACAAAGGAAGCAAATATTAATGACTATGAGAATCTAGGTAAGCGGGCAGCTGAAGAAATACTAGACATGGCAGGACAGGATATACTGAATACTTTAAAAGGAGATCGTTAGATGATAGGTAAGGTATATTTAGTGGGGGCAGGACCGGGAGATTATAAATTAATCACATTGAAAGGCCTGGAGTGCATCCAAAATGCTGATGTCATCATATATGACAGATTGATTAATCCTAAGCTTTTGGACTTTTCAAAAGAAAAAACGGAGTTGATATATGTAGGCAAGTCGCCTGAAGCCCATACATATACTCAAGAAAATATCAATAAACTTATAGTAGAAAAAGCACTGAAAGGCAATGTGGTTACAAGGCTTAAAGGCGGAGATCCCTTTGTTTTTGGAAGAGGGGGAGAAGAAGCCTTATTATTAAAAGAAAATAAGGTTGAGTTTGAAATCGTACCGGGTATAACATCCGCCATATCTGTTCCGGCTTATGCAGGTATTCCGGTAACACATAGAAATGTGAGCTCATCATTTCACGTGATAACCGGACATGAAGACCCTGATAAAGCATGTTCTGAGGTAGATTTTGAAAGCTTAGCGCAACTTAAAGGAACACTTATATTTTTAATGGGCATTAAAAACATTGAAAAGATTTGCAAGAATCTTATTAAATATGGGCAGCCACCTGCACGACCGGTTACATTAATAAGAAAAGGCACAACTACGGGACAACAGCTTTTAAAAGGGACATTAGAAGATATGGCAGATCAAGTGAAACAAAATAATTTCAAAAATCCCGCAGTCATCGTGGTGGGCGAAGTAGGAAATTTATCAGATGATTTAAGCTGGTATGATCAAAAACCGCTGTTTGGTAAAAAGATTTTAGTAACACGCAGCCGTGCCCAAGCCAGTGTATTGTCAAGAAAAATCGAAGACTTAGGTGGAGAGGCTGTTGAATTTCCCACCATTAAGATTAATAAGTTAGATGACTATTTTGAAATAGACAAGGCAATCGGAGAGATTGAGAAATACAAATGGATGATCTTTACAAGTGTTAACGGTGTAAAATACTTTTTTGAAAGATTGAATGAATTGAATCTGGATATAAGAATATTAAAAAATATCAAATTATGTGCTATAGGTCCAGCAACAGCAGAAGTATTGATGGAAAGAGGGTTGATTGTAGAATATATTCCTGGTGAGTATAGAGCAGAAAGTATCGTACAGCTATTAAAAGATAAGGTGCAAAAGGGAGATGATATCCTTTTACCTAGAGCAGACTTGGCTCGTAAAGTATTAGAAACTGAATTAACCAAATTAGGCGCTATTGTAAACAACATTGATATCTATAAGACAGAATTACCGGATAACAGCAGTGATGAATTAAGGTCATTACTAAAAAATAAAAAGATAGATATGATGACTTTTACCAGCTCTTCAACTGTAAAAAATTTTGTAAAGCTATTAGGAAAAGAGAACCTGGACCTTATCAAGGATATAGAAACGGCATCAATCGGACCCATAACCTCAGATACTGCACAAGCATTAGGCATAGAGATAGATATTCAAGCAAAAGAATACACAATTGACGGATTAGTAAACGCTGTATTAAATCATTTTAAAAAAGGTTGTAAGGAGGGATAGTGTGAAAGCAATGTTTTATGGTATTGGTGTAGGGCCCGGTGATCCGGATTTATTGACTTTAAAAGCCATTAAAATACTTAAACAAGTAGATATTATACTTGCACCTGAAGTTCAAAAAGGTAAAGGCAGCATTGCATTAAGTATTGCAAAACCCCATTTAAGAAAAGATATCGAAATAATAGAAAGAAGATTTCCTATGACATACGATATTGAGGTCTTGAATACATCTTATGATGAAATAGCAGATCACATAAAAGAGCTCATCGCCAAGGGTAAGAGCGTAGCTTTTTTGACTTTAGGAGACCCGATGGTTTACAGCACTTATACTTATTTATTTAAAAGACTCAAAACAAAGGATATCCAAATAGAAACCATACCCGGTATTACATCCTTTTGCTCAATTGCCAGTAAACTGGGGATACCCCTTGGAGAGAATGAAGAAACCATTGCAATAGTACCTTCTGTCTATTATGAAAAGGGAGATGAGAAGTTAAACACTATTCTTAATAATATTAATAACGTAGTATTCATGAAAGCCAGCGGCTGTATAGATGGATTAATAGATGAATTAGAAACGACCGGGCATAAGGAAAGCTCTGTATTCGTTTCACGACTAGGCCTGGATAATGAAGTAATAGAAAGAAACATTGAAAAAAGAAGAGGCATTAAAAATAATTACCTTTCTACACTTATCGCTAAGAAGAATACACAAACAAGAGAATAGTTTTAGTTGCTATCCTGTTCAGGAATATAGTTATATGGGGGAAATATAAATGAAAACGCGACCAAGAAGATTAAGAATGAATCATCCAATAAGAAGCTTAGTTAAAGAAACCGAAATCAGTGCTAACGATTTAATTTATCCTTTATTTTTAGTAGAAGGCGAGAATATAAAAAAAGAAATACCAACGATGCCAAATAATTATCATTTTTCTATAGATATGATTGAAGACGAGTTACAAGAATTAATGCATCTTGGCATAAAGGCAGTTATGCTATTTGGTGTTCCGGAAGAAAAAGATGAGCTGGGAAAAGAAGCCTATAATGAAAACGGAATCGTACAAAGAGGTATCAGGGAAATAAAAAGGTTATCCAATGAGATGTACGTAACATCGGATATATGTATGTGTCAGTATACGGATCACGGACATTGCGGGATTATCAAAAACAATACGGTAGATAATGACTTGACATTAAGCTATCTCTCTGAAATTGCATTATCACATGCCAAAGCAGGCGTTGATATGGTTGCCCCTTCAGATATGATGGACGGACGTGTGGCGGCCATTAGAGAAAGCCTTGATAAGAATGGCTATGAAAATGTATCCATTATGTCATATAGCGCAAAATACGCATCCGCTTTCTATGGACCATTTAGGGCAGCGGCATATTCTACGCCCCAGTTTGGAGATAGAAAAACGTATCAAATGAACCCCGGCAACTCCAATGAAGCATTACGTGAAGCCGAGCTGGATATAAAAGAAGGAGCAGATATTATAATGGTTAAGCCTGCTCTATCTTACCTAGATATTATTAGGCGGTTTAAAGATAACTACAATATGCCCATAGCGGCTTACAACGTAAGTGGAGAATACGCAATGATAAAAGCTGCTGTAAAAGAAGGCTTAGTGGATGAAAAGGCAATTGTATTTGAAATGTTGACCAGCATAAAAAGAGCAGGAGCAGATATTGTTATCACCTACTTTGCAAAAGATATTGCAAAATGGATCAAGGAGGCGTACTGATGAAATTCAATGAATCTGTAAAAGCATTTAATGAAGCTAAGAAGTATATACCGGGGGGTGTGAATAGTCCTGTTCGAGCGTTTAAATCCGTTTCGGTTGACCCGCCTTTTATAAAAAGCGGAAATGGTTCTAAAATAGAGGATATCGATGGCAATGAATATATAGATTATGTTGGAGAATATGGCCCTTTAATATTGGGGCACTGCCATGAAGAAGTTAAAAAGGCATTACATGAGGTGATAGAAACAGGCACAGGCTTTGGTGCACCCACGGAAGCAGAAACAGAATTGGCCAAGTTGATTTGTGAAATTGTGCCTTCTGTAGAATTGGTTAGAATGGTTAACTCGGGCACAGAGGCTGCCATGAGTGCTTTAAGACTTGCCAGAGGATTTACCGGAAAAAATAAAATCATTAAATTTATTGGGAACTATCATGGACATTCAGATGGTTTATTGGTTAAAGCCGGTTCAGGTGCTTTAACCCATGGTGTGCCCGATAGTTCGGGTGTTCCCAAAGAGATCGTTCAAAATACAATAACGGCAAAATATAATGATTTAGAGGGCATCACAAATATTTTTAATGAATTTGGTGATGACATTGCAGGGGTAATCATTGAGCCTATTGCAGGCAATATAGGGGTAGTGGCAGCAACCGAAGAATTCATAAATGGTTTGAGAGAGATCACACTAAAATACGAATCACTATTAATCTTTGATGAGGTTATGACCGGTTTTAGGGTTGCGTTTAACGGAGCTCAAAGCCTCTATCATGTTCAACCCGATCTCACATGCTTTGGTAAGATCATTGGTGGCGGATTACCTGTGGGAGCTTATGGAGGAAGCAAAGAGATCATGTCCTGCATTTCACCTGTTGGATCAGTTTATCAAGCAGGTACATTGTCCGGCAATCCTTTAGCAGTAAAGGCCGGCCTTACCACACTCCAAATACTAAAAAATAATCCATCCATATATGATGATTTAGAGAAAAAATCCCAAATGCTGCAAGACGGCTTTTCGGAGAATGCAAAAAAACTTGGAGTGGATGTAACGATAAATAGAGTGGGTTCAATGATTTGCAGCTATTTTACAAATGAAGCTGTTTATGATTATGATACCGCATTAAAAAGCAATACGGAAAAATTCACAAAATATTTTGAAGAAATGTTGAAACAAGGCGTATATTTAGCACCATCTCAGTTTGAAGCCTCTTTTGTATCATCAGCACATACCACCAAAGATATTGAAAAAACAATAGAAGCAAATTATAATGCGCTTCAAAAATTGGTGGAATAATCCGTACTTTAAATAAAGGAGTACATCATGATTGATATTGACAGGGTAAGTAAAAGCTATGGCAGGCTCAAAGCCGTGGATAACCTTTCTTTAACCATACCGACAGGTGATTTTAGGGGCTTGCTTGGTCCTAACGGAGCAGGTAAAACCACCTTAATTAAAATGCTCATTGGGTTATTGGACTGTGACAAAGGATGTATCACAATTGATGGCAATATAATCAATAAAAATAACCATATTATCAAAAAGAAAATAGGAATAGTACCACAGCATATTAACTTAGATAAAGAATTGTCGGTTAAAGAAAATTTAATTTTTTCTGCCATGCTGTATAAATTAGAGAGAAAAAAAATACAACAAAGAGTCAATGAGCTGCTTCAGATCATGAACTTATCAAGAGTAAAAGACAACTCTACAAAGCACTTATCAGGCGGCATGAAAAGAAAGTTGATGATTGCTAAAGCCCTTATACATGACCCTGAAATTATTTTTTTAGATGAACCCACAATTGGAATAGACCTAAATGCACGAAGAGAAATTTGGGATATTCTTAAAGGCATGAATCATCAAGGCAAGACCATCTTACTCACCACACACTATATAGATGAAGCAGAATATTTATGTAATATGGTATCTCTCATGAACAATGGCAAAATATTTTATTCTGATGAAGCAAATCATTTAATTTCGAGTATAGGAGCATATACAGTTGAGTATTACGATGGCAAACTGAATACTCAATACAGATATTTTGATTCCATTGAGGAAGCGAAAGGTTTTGCAAATCATATAAAAGACGAATATGCAATAAGAAACACGACCCTTGAAGATGTGTTTTACAATTTTACTAATAGGATGGTGCAGTAGTGGAAGTCATCACAGTTTTGTGGAGAGAATATATATTTTTCAAAAAAAGGTTTTGGAAAATAACCAGTTCTTTAATTGTATCACCCCTACTATATATGATTGCTTTTGGATGGGGCCTGGGTGAAGGTATTGTAGTGGAGGGAAATGACTATATGAACTATATCATGCCAGGTATCATTGCATTAACAACAATGAGATCAAGTTTTACTGCAATATCAATGAGGATTAGTGTGTCAAGATTACATGAAAAAAGCTTTGAATACTATTTAGTGTCGCCGACTAATATGCATCTGCTTACTTTAGGAAATCTGTTAGCCGGTACATTACGCGGTGTATATGCTGCTGTAATCATCATCATCATTTCATTTATGTTTGGGATTGTAATAAAAATAAATTTGTTGTTTTTTATAATATGTTTTTTAAATAGTTTATTATTTTCAGCGCTGGGTTTTTATGCTGCCATGATGATCGATACACATTATGATTTAAACAGATTCACGAGTTTTATTATTAACCCTATGGTTTTTTTATGTGGCACATTTTTCTCGCTTTCAAAAATGCCTTTCACAATTAGAAAATTAATAGAACTATTGCCATTAACCCATTCAACAAGAGCATTAAGGGCCATTGCTTTAAATGGAAACATTGAGATTTTATCAATATTTGTAATGATGATTTATATATTAGCGCTCTATTTACTATGTGTGAGAGCGTGTTACAGAGAAGTAGCTTAGGATAATATTTTGAAAGGATTGAATCAAATGGTTGGTTATAAAGAATATCTGAAAAGCATCAGATCATTACATGATGATGCCGTTAAGCAGGCGCAAAAGCGGGTGGATAGCTTAGCAAAGCCTTTGGGAAGTTTGGGGAAATTAGAAAAAATAGCCATTCAACTATCCGGCATTACAGGGGAAGTGAAAAATAAAATAAATAAAAAGTGTGTCATTGTTATGTCTGCCGACAACGGTATTGTAGAAGAAGGCGTGGCATCAACACCCCAAAATGTTACACTGATTCAGTCCATTAATATGGTAAAAAGCTTAACAGGCATCAGTGCATTATCAAAACAAGCGGATGCGGATGTTAAGGTAATAGATATAGGCATTAACAGCGACGTGTGCTATCAAGGCATTATAAATAAGAAAATCAAAAAAGGAACAGCTAACTTTGCTAAAGGACCTGCTATGACAAAAGAGGAAGCAGAGAAAGCCATTGATATTGGTATTGAGATAACCTCTGGGCTAATCAATGAAGGATATGATTTGATAGGAACCGGTGAAATGGGGATTGGCAATACCAGCACAAGCAGTGCAGTTGTTATGAGCTTTACAGGGCAACCCGCCGAAGCTGCCGTGGGAAGGGGCGGAGGCCTAACTGACAAGGCTTTTGAAAATAAGAAAAGCGTAATTGAAAAAGCTGTAAAGCTTAATAATCCTAATAAAAAAGACCCCATAGATGTCTTATCAAAAGTTGGTGGATTAGATATTGCAGGATTAGTAGGATGCTATATAGCAGCTGCATATCATAGAGTACCTATTGTAATGGATGGGGTTATCTCTGCCACAGCAGCCATGGTTGCAATTAAATTAAATCCGGTTATAAAAGAGTACATTATTCCTTCCCATGTTTCCTTAGAACCTTCATATAACATTATTGTAGATGAATTGGGGATGGATCCTCTCTTATTGATGGATATGCGCCTTGGGGAAGGGACAGGATGTCCTTTGACTTTTCATATTATTGAAAGTGCTTGTTCCATGATGAACCATATGGCTACCTTTGAAGAGGCTACAATTGATAATAAATATTTAGTAGACATTCGTTAACGGGTGATTGAATGAAAAATGATATGTATGCAAAGATTCAAAAGAAGAATAAGAAATATTTGAAAATAGGACTTGTTTTAGGTTTTTTAATACTATTCACGGTCTTAATTTCTATTAGATTAGGTCGTGCAGATATTTCATTTTCGGATATCACAAATATTATTATAGGGAAATTAACACTAGAAAGTTCATTTTACGAAAACATTCATCCCTATAAAACGGCTATTGTTTGGGATATCAGATTACCTAGAATATTAGTCGCTTTAGTTGTAGGATGCGGTTTAGCAATAGCAGGCACTATATTTCAATCATTATTAATGAATCCCCTTGCAGACCCATATACCATAGGGGTATCAACGGGAGCAGCTTTTGGAGCATCCATTGCTTTGTATATCAACTTATTTTTAGTAACCATACAATTGCCGGTAACGCCCTTTGCTTTTATAGGAGCGATTTTAACCTTTATATTGGTGTTAAAAATCTCAAATTTTGGCGGGATCATGAATACCAGTAATATGATTATAGCGGGTATTATTGTGAGTACCATACTTGCTGCAGGCATAAGCTTTATAAAGAATGCTGCAGGAGAACAAGTTCACATCATTATCTATTGGTTAATGGGAAGTCTGGTAGCAAGAACTTGGATGCATGTATCTTTGGTATTGCCCATTATCCTAGTTGGAAGTGTGATTGCCTTTATATATGCTGACGATTTGAACTTGTTGTGTATGGGAGAAAATGATGCAAAGAGCTTAGGAGTTGACATTAAAAAAATGAGATCCATCTTCTTATTGCTTGGGTCTATTATGACGGCAGCTTGTGTATCAGTGAGCGGCATTATTGGTTTTGTGGGCTTAATTGTCCCCCATCTTCTAAGGTTTGCTTTTTCATCCGACAACAAAATCCTCATTCCGTTATCGGGATTGTTAGGAGGTTTCATCTTAGTCATAGCAGACAATATAACAAGGGTATTATTTGTTAGTGAAATTCCTGTAGGGGTTTTGACGACCCTTATTGGCGGACCATTTTTTATATATATTTTTATTAAAAAAAATAAGTATTTATATTAGGGGTTATTATATTATGATTAAAACTGAAGGCTTATGTTTTAGTTATGGAAAAAAATTAATATTGGACCATCTGGATTTAAATATATCAAAAGGAGAATTTATCTCTATTATCGGGGCAAACGGTTCCGGTAAAACTACATTAATGAATTGTATAAGCGGACTAAATGAAAATTATGACGGACAAATATATTATCAAGATAAAGCTTTGTCACAATATACGACTCATGAAAGGTCAAAGCAATTTGCCTATATAGCCCAGAATAAAAAAATTAATTTTCCTTTTACATGTTTTGAAGTTGTGGCAATGGGAAGGCATCCCTATAAAAACCGCCTAAGTACTGTCAGCATCCAGGATACAGAAATGGTAACCCAAGCTATGAATTTAACGGATACGTATCAATTTGCAGATGAATTGATTACTGAAATCAGCGGTGGTGAATTTCAAAGAGTTATTTTTGCTCGAACGCTGGTACAGCAGCCAAACATTATTTTTTTAGATGAAGCCTTTTCAAGTATGGATATTTCTCATAGTGTGAATGCTTTGAAAATCCTAAAAGAAATCGTTATGAAAGAAGAAAAGACAGTGATTGCGGTGATGCATGATATCAATTTAGCCTATCGTTTTAGTGATAAAGTATGTATGTTAAAAAAAGGGAAGATAGTAGATTTTGGTCGTCCCGATGAAATAGTAGACGTGAAGTCTATAAAATATACATTTAATATAGATGTTGAGAAAGTAGATGAATTTGGCTTTTTTATTAAAGCAACCTAATAGCTGTGTTCCTACGGGATGCCAGCTATATATCGCGCGCGTTTAAAATAAAAAAAAATTTAAAGAGGAGATAGAAAATGAAAAAAATTTTTTCTTTACTACTTGCTATTACTTTAGGTACAAGTATTGTTGGTTGTAATCAACAACAGACAGAAGAGCCGGCAGAAGAAGCTTCCTCTGAAGTTAAGAAAGCTATTCTGGTTGTGAGCTTTGGTACCAGTTATGCAGATACCAGAGAAAAGACAATTGGTGCAACAGAACAAAGAATTGGGGAAGCATTTCCCGAATATGATATTAAAAGAGCTTTCACTTCACAGTTTATTATTAATAAGCTGAAGGAAAGAGATGGTATTGAAATCGATAATCCAAATCAAGCATTAACCAGATTAAAAGAAGAGGGCTATACTGAGGTTTATGTTCAGTCCCTTCATGTTATTAATGGAGCAGAATATGATGAGTTGACCGAAGCCGTTATGAGTTTTACTGAAGAGTTTAATATCCTTAAAATGGGTAAGCCGTTATTAACCGGTCATGAAGACTATGCTGCTGTTGCCAATGCTTATATCGGTCATATGCCGGAAAGATCTGCAGGTGAGGCGGTCCTTTTAATGGGACATGGCACCCATCATGATGCCAATGCTGCTTATGCATGTTTGGATTATGTGTTTGAAGATGAGGGTATCGACAATGTATTTGTTGGTACTGTAGAAGGATTTCCGGAGCTGGGCACAGTTATTAAAAAGTTAGAGAAAAACCAAATTGAAAAAGTAACTTTAATGCCTTTAATGGTAGTAGCAGGCGATCATGCACAAAATGACATGGCAGGAGACGAAGAGGATTCTTGGAAAGTCATGTTAAAGAGCCAAGGATATGATGTGGACTACATACTAAAAGGATTAGGTGAAATGCCTGAAATTCAAGAGCTGTACATAGAACATTTGGAAGCAGCTATTAATGGAGAATAGGTTAGAAACGGAACGGCACGGAGGCGCGGTCCTTACGAAGATTTGTCCCTGTTCCTTGTAACCAGTCCTTGATAAAGAGATGCAGCGGCGGCTCTCCGTGGCCGCCTATTATTTGGGATTTGTCGAGTTTATAATTTGTGATTATTATGTCGTAAGAACATGGGGAATTACAGTTATAAGTCGGGCACGGTGACCCGACACTACATTTGGATTACTATGTTGATAGAAAGCGTAACGACACGTTCCCTACAAAGATTTGCCCCCTGTAGCCTGTACCCTGAAATGAAAGGAAAGACGAATATGAACCAAAAAATATTTGGATTGCTGTTAGCTGTCATACTGTTGTTTGGAACAATAGGATGCAGCCCTGAGAAGCAAGTGAATCAGCAACAGCCTATTGAAGAAAAAAGCATACATTTTGTTGATGATATGGGTGAAGCAATTGCGCTGGACCAACCTTGCAAAAAAATTATTTCTTTATATTCTGCCCATACAGAAAATTTGTTTTATTTGGGTTTGGATGAAGAGATTATTGGGGTAGGTACTTCAGACATATATCCTGTCCAGGCTTTAGAAAAAGCAGTTTACGATTACAAATCTGATCCTGAAAAAGTTATCGCAGCTGAACCGGATTTGGTTTTGATTCGTCCTTTTATAAACAGAAAAAATCCTGAATTTGTAGAAGCTATCAAAAGAGTAGGCATTCCGGTTGTATCTTTATACCCTGAGAAATTTGAGGATTTTGATGATTATATTAAAAAATTAGGATTACTTACAGGAAAAGAAATGGCAGCAGAGGAAAAATTACAGCATTTTTATGAGCGAATAGATATTATTTCAGAAATAACAGAGGGGATTCAACCTAAAAAGAAAGTATACTTTGAGTCAACAGAAAATAAATATCGAACCGTAACAATCGATTCTATGCCTGCACTGGCTATTCAATTTGCCGGTGGCATCAACATAGCATCTGATGCAGAACCCATTACTGAAGGTAGTTCAATTGCGGCATATGGTATAGAACGTATTTTAGAAAATGCAGAAGAAATAGATGTATACGTATCCCAAAGAGGTGCCATGAACTCTGGTGGCAACTACCATTCTATTGTTATTAGACCAGGTTTTGATACTATAAAAGCGGTTAGAGAAGATAAAGTTTTTACGATAAATCAGAAGATTATTTCCAGCCCAACTTTCAGGTATTATAAGGGAATTTGTGAAGTAGCAAGATACATGTATCCGGAGATTATGGATCAACTGGATCAATATTATAATGACAAACTCCTCAGCAGAAGCCTTTTAGCAGAAATAGTGGTAAAATATATGCATAAGCCTATCTTTATACCATCTTCTTCAAGGTATTATAAAGAAGAACATGAGGGCCATACCTATGGATTTTTTAAAGATGTATCCTATACGGATGAAAGTTTCGATTATATAGAGACTGCCGTAATATCTGGGTGGATGGATGAACATAAAATAGGCGGCGAAGAATATTTTCATCCATCCCAAATAGTAACAAAAGATGAATTAGCTAAAACCATATATATGATGTTAGATTTCAAAAGAGTAGATCAATCTGTCCCAATAAAGGACATTGAAAATGCTCAAAACAAGAAAATGATACAAATACTGGTAGACAATGGTGTATTGAATTGCCCAGATGGACAATTCTACCCTGAACAAGAAGTGACAGGACAATTTGTTATAGATACTTTAAAAAAAAATAGTGAATAAAAAAGGATTTGATTAACTTGGATTATATTCAACAACCAAAAAAAATTGAAGCAACCAGCTTTGAAATTATTGAGAAAGAATTGGGAAATAAAGCTTTGAAATATGATGAGAAGACTTTAAAAATCGTAAAAAGGGTCATTCATACTACAGCAGACTTTGAATATGGAGACTTAATAAAATTTCATCCTCTTGCCGTTGAAGCTGCAATGCATGTATTGAAAAAGGGCTGTAGAATCTATGCAGATACAAAAATGATTATGGCAGGGATAAACCGGCGTAAGCTTTCTGAGCTGAATTGTGAAATTTATAATCTGTCCCATGATAAAGATGTGTTCGAGGAAGCAGAAAAAAGAGGCATCACTCGATCTATGGTTGGTATGGAAAAGGCCTTTGATGACGATGCAACTCAAATATTTGTTATAGGGAATGCACCTACAGCATTGTTTAAATTAAAAGAGCTTAT
>JAKSCF010000583.1 GCA_022360735.1 Clostridia bacterium | reverse complement strand
GGGATAGAAAATGTTTTTGAAATTCTTAGCAGCAGTTCTAGGATCAAGGCAGTTCTTTTTGGTGCAGAGGATTATACAGCAGATATTGGAGCAAAAAGAACTAAAAAGGGTGTAGAAATTATGTATGGTAGAAGCCGTATTGTTAATGCAGCAACAGCTGCAATGGTAGAAGCAATAGATACACCTTTTACAGATATTGATGACTTTGAAGGATTGAAGGAAGATGTGCAATTTGCTAAGGACATAGGATTTAGTGGAAAAGCCGTAATTTCTCCAAGACATTGCAGCATAGTAAAGGAGTTGTTTTCTCCTTCTCAGGAGGAAATAGATTATGCTCTTAAAGTAATAAATGCTATACAAAAAGCAAAAGAAGAAGGTAAAGGAGTGGTATCTTTAGACGGTAAAATGATAGATGCACCTATAGTCAATAGAGCTAATAAAGTTTTAAAGTTATCAGGCTTGGAAGGAGTATGGAATTATGAATAAGGTAGTATCTACAATTAGAAAAGCCATTGAATTAAGTGGACTGAAAGATGGAATGGTGGTATCATTCCACCATCATCTGCGGAATGGTGATCATGTTGTAAATATGGTCTTAGATGAGATTGCACAGATGGGAATAAAAAACATAAAAGTAGCAGCCAGCGCATTCTTTCCAATACATGGTGAGGTAGTAAAGCATATAAACAATAGAGTAGTAACAGCTTTGGATACTAATTATATATCTGGACCTCTTGCTACTTCAGTTTCTTTAGGTATCCTAGATGAACCTGTTATATTTAGGACTCATGGAGGACGCCCAAGGGCGATACTTGAAGGTAGTCTGAAAATTGATGTTGCTTTTATTGGAGCACCTTCTTCCGATGAAATGGGTAACATTAATGGTGTAAAGGGGCCTTCTGCTTGTGGTTCACTAGGATATGCTATGGCAGATGCAAGATGTGCAAAAAAGGTAATTGCAATTACAGACTATATGACACCTTATCCTAATTCGCCTATAAGTATAGATGAGACTTTAGTAGATTGGGTTGTAAAGGTAGACTCTATAGGAGATCCAAAAGGTATAGTTTCTGGGACGACTAAGATTACAAGAGACCCAATCGGACATGTGATTGCAAGAAATGCAGCTGAAGTAATCGAGGCATCGGGATTGTTAAAAGATGGGATTTCCTTTCAGACGGGAGCAGGAGGAGCTTCCTTGGCAACCGCATATTACCTTAAAGAAAAAATGTTATCTAAGGGCATAAAAGGCAGCTTTGGTATGGGAGGGATAACAGGCTTTTTTGTTGGAATGCTTGAAGAAGGATTAATCGAAAAAATTATAGATGTTCAATGTTTTGATCTAAATGCAATAAAGTCACTGGCTTTAAATCCAAATCATTTAGAAGTTTCAGCGTCCCACTATGCAAATCCTAATGCAAAAAGTTGTGCAGTTAATAGTCTCGATGTTGTAATACTGGGTGCGACACAAATTGACACAGAGTTCAATGTTAACGTACTTACAGATTCAAATGGAAACATTATGGGTGGTTCAGGTGGACATAGTGATACAGCAAAAGGCGCAAAACTATCAATAGTAATCACAAATCTTTTAAGATCAAGGCTGCCTATAGTAGTTGATAAGGTTGTTACAAAGGTTACTCCCGGAAATACAGTAGATGTTATAGTTACTGAAAAGGGAATAGCTGTGAACAGCAAAAGAAAGGACCTTTTGGAAAGGATAAAAGAATTAAAATTACCAGTTATGGATATAGAAGAATTAAAAACAATGGCAGAAAAAATTGCCGGAAAACCAAAAACAATAGATTTTACAGATAAAGTTGTGGGTTTGGTTGAATATAGGAATGGTGATATAATTGATAAAGTTTACATGCCTTCTAATGGTGTTTTATAAATGGTAAAAAGTATTACAAATTTTTAAATTTAGTGAAAGAAGGATTAGTTATGAAGATAGTAGTTTTAGATGGATACGCACTTAATCCCGGAGACTTGTCCTGGAATGATATGGTGCAACTTGGCGATCTTATAGTCTATGATAGAGTAAAAAATAGTGAAATTATTGATAAGATAGATGATGCAGAAATTATATTCACCAATAAAACACCAATTACTAAAACAATAATAGATAGCTGTCCTAATATAAAGTTTATAGGTGTTTTAGCTACAGGTTATAATGTTGTTGATGTTGAATATGCAGCCAGTAAAAATATTCCTGTTTGTAATATCCCTACATATGGGACTGCTGCTGTTGCTCAATATGTTTTTGCTTTGCTTCTTGAAATATGTCACAATGTTAAGCATCACTCTGATGTCGTAAAAGCAGGACGCTGGTCAAATTGTAAGGACTTTTGTTTTTGGGATTATCCATTAATAGAACTTGCCGGTAAGACAATGGGAATTATTGGTTTTGGAAGAATAGGGCAGAATACGGCTAAAATCGCCAAAAGTTTTGGTATGAGTGTCTTAGTTTATAGTAATCATGCTAACAAAGATTTGGAAGACGAATCTATTAAGTATGCTGCTTTTGATAAGGTTCTTTCTTGTTCTGATGTTATTAGTTTGCATTGTCCACTTTCTGATTCGACTAGAGAAATTATCAATAAAGAATCCATAGCTAAAATGAAAAATGGTGCTATTATTATTAACACTGCAAGAGGGCCTTTAATTAACGAAAAGGATCTGAAAGATGCTCTTGAAAGTGGAAAACTTTATGGTGCTGCGCTTGATGTCGTATCAAAAGAACCTATTGAGAAAGATAATGAACTGCTGGGTCTTGATAACTGCATTATTACACCACATATAGCATGGGGACCTAAGGAAGCAAGGCAAAGATTAATGGACATCGCTGTAGATAATTTGAAGCATTTTATAAAAGGGACACCAACGAATGTCGTTAATATGTAGATAAATTTTTTTGTTTTAGCATGGTATAAATGTATGTTTAACCCTGCAATTGACCACTTTGTGATCAATTGCAGGGTTTTAATTAATTTAAATAAATATTTATAAAATTTAGACAATAGTAAAGGGTTTATGATATAATTATTTTGTAATACAAAATAAGATTTCGTAATGCGAAAAGGAGGAAGAATATATGAGTTTTAAATCAGATATCGAAATAGCTCAAGAAGTGAAGATGAATCACATTAATGATATAGCGTCAAAAATAGAAATTAATGATGAATACATGGCATGTTACGGAAAATATAAAGCTAAAATAAATTACAATTTACTTGCAGCGTTAAAAGATCAACCTAATGGAAAACTAATTTTGGTAACGGCTATTAATCCAACACCTGCAGGCGAAGGCAAGACCACTACAACTGTAGGGCTGGGAGATGCTTTAGCGAAGAAGGGGAAGCAATCAATTATAGCACTCAGAGAACCATCCTTAGGGCCAGTTTTTGGTGTAAAAGGCGGTGCGGCTGGAGGCGGATATGCACAAGTCGTTCCCATGGAAGACATCAACTTACATTTTACAGGGGATTTACATGCCATAGGTGCTGCGAATAATTTGATAGCTGCAATGTTGGATAATCATATACAGCAAGGCAATGTTCTTAATATAGATACACGAAGAATCACATGGAAAAGATGCGTCGATATGAACGATAGACAGCTGAGATTCATCACCAATGGCTTAGGGGGTAAAGCCAATGGTGTGCCTAGAGAAGATGGATTTGATATCACGGTTGCATCTGAAATAATGGCAATCTTATGTTTAGCAGAAGATTTAGATGACCTAAAAGAAAGAGTCGCAAACATCATAGTGGCTTATAGCAGAGATGGAAACCCCGTAACAGCAGGAGATTTAAAATCACAAGGTGCAGTTGCAGCCCTTTTAAAAGATGCATTAAAACCTAACTTAGTCCAAACACTGGAGCATACACCTACTTTTATTCATGGGGGGCCCTTTGCAAACATAGCCCATGGATGCAATAGTGTTATGGCCACTAAAATGGCATTAAAGCTAGGCGATTATGTAGTAACGGAAGCAGGCTTTGGAGCAGATTTGGGTGCTGAAAAGTTTTTAGATATAAAATGCAGATTAAGCGGACTACAACCGGATGCGGTTGTAATAGTAGCAACCGTAAGAGCATTAAAGCATCATGGAGGCGTACCTAAGGCAGAATTAGGTAATGAAAACATTGAGGCATTGGGAAAAGGTATTCCTAATCTATTGAAGCATATAGAAAATATTACACAAAATTTCGGACTTCCTGCGGTCGTAGCAATCAACCGATTCCCAACGGATACAGAAGCTGAACTTCAGTTTGTTGAAGAGGAATGTAAAAAGCTGGGAGCAAACGTTGCCTTATCTGAGGTTTGGGCCAAAGGCGGAGAGGGAGGCTCAGCACTGGCTGATGAAGTGCTGAAATTAATAGACGAAGAAAATGATTTTAATTTCACATACGAAAGCAACTTAAGTATAAAAGAAAAAATTGAAAAAATTGTTGTAAGGATATACGGTGCAAATGGTGTTGATTTTGTAGAAAACAGCATTAAACAAATAGAGGAGCTGGAAGAACTGGGCTATGGACATCTTCCAATATGTATGGCTAAAACGCAATACTCTTTGTCGGATGATCCTAAAAAGCTAGGCAGGCCGGAAGGTTTTAGAATCTCTATTAGAAACCTAAAAGTATCTGCGGGCGCAGGGTTTATTGTAGCGCTTACAGGCAACATCATGACCATGCCCGGACTTCCCAAACATCCATCAGCGGAAAAGATCGATGTGGATAACACAGGAAAAATATCCGGCTTATTTTAATCATGATAATGATTGACTGACAAATTAAAATTGTAATACATTATAACGGAGGAAGAGAGGAAATGGAAAAAGCATATTTATCTCCAAGGGAAATTGCTGAATCTACTGTACAAACAGGGATTAATAAAGTTAAGCTGTCTCCATTGAATCAATTAATATTAGGAATACTGGCAGGGGCATTTATTGCATTTGCTGCTGAGGGTTCCAATATGGCAGCGTTTAATTTGTTTGCCAACAGTAATACTTATGGACTAGGAAAAGTACTAGCGGGAGCTGTTTTTGGTGTGGGCTTGATGTTAGTCATTATAGCAGGCGGTGAATTGTTTACAGGGAATATATTAATAGTTTTAAGTGTCTTAGAAAAGCAAGTCAAAATAAAAGATATGCTAAGAAATTGGACCATTGTGTATATAGGAAACCTAATAGGTTCTGTACTGATAGCATACATGATGGCTCGATCCGGTTTGTTTAATAGCGGCGCCAATATGTTAGGGGCTGTAACCATTAAAATTGCGGTTTATAAGGTAGAGTTATCTTTCTTATCGGCCTTTTATCTAGGTATTATGTGCAATTGGCTGGTGTGTCTGGCAGTATGGATATCTTACAGCGCAAAAGACATTACAGGAAAGATATTGGGAGTATTTTTTCCTATTTGGTTATTTGTTACATCAGGATTTGAACACAGTATCGCCAATATGTATTATATTCCTGCCGGTATTATAGCCAAAGCTAACGCAAGCTGGGCAGCCGCTTCAGGCTTATCTATAGAAAAACTAAATGGTTTGAACTGGGGAACGTTTATTATCAATAATCTCATACCTGTTACTTTAGGTAATATTGTGGGGGGCGCATTCTTTGTAGCAGGACTATATTGGATGACCTATCTAAAGAAAAAAAATATTGTATCTTCTCAAGAAGGAAATTTTTAATAAATGTCAAAATAAGAATAGTATAATGCGAAAAAAGGTTTTAAAATACGAAATAAAGTAGAGGAATGTTATGGGAGAAAGAACCAATATTGTGAAATCAATTGTCAAAGCCTTTGACATTTTAGAGCTTTTAGACAAAAGAAACGAGTTAGGCATCACTGAAATCAGTGAAGCGTTAGGTTTAGATAAGAGCACTGTGCATAGGTTAATTTCTACATTAAAAGAAAAAGGTTATGTGGTTCAGAATGCTTCCAACAATAAGTATTCAAATAGCTTTAAGCTGTTTGAAATGGGCAACAATGTAGTAGAGAGATTGGGTTTTAGACGGCAGGCGCAGCCTTATCTGGAGCACTTAGCGAGAGTGACCAATGAAACGGTTAACTTAGCTATTATGTATGACTCAAATATCATCTATATTGACAAAATAGAAAGTTCTGCAACCATAAAAGTAGATTTAAACGTAGGGAAAAAACTGCCTGCATATTGTACAGGGCTTGGAAAAGCAATGCTTGCATTTATGTCTCAAGAGAAAATGGAAAAAATAATGGCAGATGTTGAATTTATTCAGTATACGAATAAAACGGTTGCCGACTATCCAGAGTTATTGGAACAATTAAAAGCAATAAAACAGCAAGGATACAGTATAGATGATGAAGAATACGTTGAAGGTCTCAAATGTGTATCGGCACCTATCTTCAGTTATAGTGGAGAGGTAATTGCCGCTATCAGTGTTGCTATACCTAAATATAGGTATGATGAAGGAGAAAAAAATATTGGGTATGCCAACATTATAAAAAAGACAGCTATGAGTCTATCAAAAGAATTAGGCTATATAAGATAATGATACTAATCTTATGAAGAAAATTCTGTGTTAGGGCTTCAACTGAAAAACTTTTACTAATCAAAGATTAGAAAGTTTCTGTATGAGACCTACGTCAAAATCGGAGATTTTGGTTAGGGCTTCATGTTAGGTCTAAAAAAAAGGAGGAAAATTATAATGGCTAAAATGACAACACAAAAACTTAAAGAAATGAAAGAACAAGGGATAAAAATAAGTATGACAACGGCTTATGATTACCCAACAGCGTATTTAGTAGATAAAGCCGGAATCGAAATTATTTTAGTTGGTGATTCATTATCTATGACAGTATTAGGATATGATTCTACGGTACCTTGTACCATGGAGCAAATGCTTCATCATATCCCCCCTGTTGTAAAAGGTGCACCAAATCCACTAATCGTAGGGGATTTACCATTTGGATCATATAATGTCTCTAAAGAGCAAGCCATTATCAATGCAACCCGTCTTATGAAAGAAGGCGGCTGTGATGTTGTAAAGCTGGAAGGCGGAATTGAAATGGCTGATACAGTTAAGGCCATTGTTGATGCCGGTATTCCTGTAATGGGACATATAGGATTAACACCTCAAACTGTATCAAAGCTTGGGGGTTTTAAGGTACAAGGGAAAGGTGAAGAGGCGGCAAAAGCAGTTTTGGATGATGCTTTAGCCCTTGAAGCAGCAGGTGCATGGGGCTTGATCTTAGAATGCATACCTGAACAGCTGGGAAAATTGATTACCCAAAAAGCATCCATCCCTACAATCGGCATTGGCGGCGGACGTTATTGTGATGGGCAAGTATTGGTTTTCCATGACATGTTTGGACTCTTTGAAAAATTTGTACCAAAATTTGTTAAACAATATATGAATCGTTCACCTGAAATCGTAAAAGGGCTGGAAGAATTTAAGCAAGAAGTTAGAGATGGCAATTTTCCGGAAGAAAAGCATGCTTTTGGTGGCATAGAGGAAGAAGAACTTAAAAGATTATATTAACTCAAAAGGAGGGACAACATGAAAATAGCGGTTTTAGGGGCAGGTGCTATGGGTAGTCTCTATGGCGGCTTGTTAGCTGAACCAGGAAACGAAGTATGGCTCATAGATGTATGGAAGGAACATGTGGATGCTATCAATCAAGAAGGTCTGTATATTGATGGATTAGGTGGAGGCAAAACCATAAAAAACATTAAAGCATCTACTAACACAGATAACATAGGCATTGTTGACTGTGCATTAATATTTGTTAAATCCATTTATACAGATGCAGCAGTTTCTCAAAATAAAGCCATTATTGGAGAAAATACCATCATACTAACCCTTCAGAATGGCCTGGGAAATATTGAAAAAATCAATCAAGTAGTAGATGAAAAAAATATCATAGCAGGTACTACAGCTCATGGTTCTACTATGATTGCCCCAGGTAAAATTAAGCATGCAGGACAAGGCAAGACCATAATAGGAGAACTGGATGGAAAAGAAACAGACAGAATCACTAAGCTAAAAAAATCATTTAATGATGCTCAATTGGACACGGTGATTTCTAATAATGTCATTGGATTAATTTGGGATAAACTACTTGTTAATGTTGGAATTAATGCGTTGACAGCAATAACAGGATTGAAGAATGGGCGATTGGTTCAATCTGAAGAGACAGAATGGATATTGGAAGAAGCAGTAAAAGAGGCTGAAGCTATTGCCAAAGCTAAAGGCGTGAAGCTGGGATTTGACGATCCGGTTGATCATACAAAAAAAGTATGTGAAGCAACCGCCGCAAATCGGTCATCTATGCTTCAAGATGTAGAGCGTAAGCGAGAAACTGAGATTGATATGATTAACGGTGCTATTGTAAGTGAAGGAAAAAAAGTCAATATAGCAACACCGGTCAATCAGGTACTAACCAATCTCATTAAAGTAAAAACACGTTATTGAATATCCTCTTTAATAAAAAATTATTAAAAGATAAGAAACGGAAGATTATATAATTGGTACTTTGTTGAGTAGGGAGGCTATTGTTTTCCATTACAATTGAATATAGTTCATATAGCCTCTTTAATATATTAGATAAGGAGGAAAGAAATGAAAGACTATCGAGGAGTAATCGAAAACGTCAATGAGCAAGAACTAGTGAAATTTACCCAGGATATTTTAAGAATAAAAAGCGTTTATGACCCTGATAAAGAAGGGTATAACGAAGAAAAAGTTGCTAAATATATTGCAAACTATCTTAAAGAACTGGGTTTAGAGGTTCATGTTCAAGAGGTTGTAGAAGGAAGACCTAACGTAATCGGTATACTCAGAGGAAAAGAAGAAGGAAATAGAATTTTGTTCGAAGGACATACGGATGTGGTGACGGCCGGGGATTTAGATGATTGGAATTATGACCCCTTTGCTGCCACAATAAAAGACAATAAGATATACGCAAGAGGTGCCTGTGATACAAAAGGTAATGTTGCTGCTGCCATATTTGCAGTAAAAGCCATTATAGATTCCAAAGTGGATTTCAAAGGGAGTATTTTACTTTGCATTCCAGTTGATGAAGAAGGTATGATGATTGGTATCAAAGACTTCATCAAAAAAGGCTGGGCAGATCAAGTAGATGCAGCCGTTATATGCGAACCGGAACAGAACGAAATTTGTATCAATCAAAAAGGTGCTATGAGGATCATCATTAAAGCCTATGGTAAAATGGCACATGGTGCTATGCCGCTTTCGGGTATCAATCCTAACTGGGGTATGGCTAAGATTATTTGTGAGTTGGAAAAACTGGAAAACTCAGAAAAAGAAAGACTTGGCAAACACCATTATTTAGGGTATCCCAGCATTACACCGACTATCTTAATGGCTCCAAGTAAAGGAGAAGCTCAAATCAATGTAATACCCAAAGAGTGTTATACAACTTTAGATATTAGAACGGTTCCGGGACAGGAGCACGAAATATTAAAGCAACAAATACAAGAAATATTAGATCGTCTATCAAAAGAAAACAATGATTTTAAAGCAGATATGGAAGTGATAGAAGAAAGACCATGGACAGAAACCTCTAAAGATGAGCCTGTAGTAAAATCCATTGCAAAGGCTTATACGATTGTTACAGGGAAAGAACCTGTATATAATGGTGTTCCAGGAGCGACAGATGGAACATTCCTTCATTGCTTAAGAGGCATACCGGTTGTGACGACCGGTGCCGGTGACAGATATATCCCTCATCAGGCTGACGAATATGTTGAAATAGATGAACTGATTGAAACTACAAAGATGTATGCATTGACAGCAATGCTGTATCTAAATGATCAGTAGCATTTGCCAATAGCAGCTTCAGTTGTTCAATCATAGATATTTTAAAGTTGGTGATGAGAGGAGGGAATAAAGAACATTTTAGGTTTATAGGTAAGGTAATGAAAAGGAAAAAGGAGGTATTTGTATGAAGATGTCTGAAAAAGAAAAAAACAAACAGCTCAATAAAGAAGCACTATTAACCATCGGACTGTATGTTATTTTTTTCATATGGTGGTATGCATTTGGTTACGGCTTAAGCGGTGGTGACCCCAGTAATTATACTTATATTCTTGGACTGCCTAGCTGGTTTTTTGTAAGTTGTGTTTTAGGATGGCTACTCGTTTCCTTTGCAGTTGTTGTCATGGTCAAGAAATTCTTTGTAGAAATTGACCTGGACAGCGATGAAATTGAAAACAATGAGAATTAAATCATTAATACAAGAATGTAAAGGAGGAACGTTTAATGGGTAATATTCAAATATTAGTGCCTATGATTATATACCTTATTGTCATGCTGGGCATTGCTGTGTACACAAATAAAATCGGGCAAAGTAGTACAGGCAAAGGCGGATTTATAGAAGAATATTTTATCGGTGGAAGAACAATGGGTGGCTTTGTATTAGCTATGACACTCATCGCCACTTACTCTAGTGCAAGCAGTTTTGTAGGAGGACCGGGAGTAGCCTATTTAAGAGGTTTAGGTTGGGTATTTTTGGCTATGATTCAGGTTCCAACAGCATTTCTAACATTAGGGGTTTTAGGTAAAAAGTTCGCTATAATTGGTAGAAAAATTAATGCAGTGACAGTGACAGATTTTTTAAGAGCGAGATACAAGTCAGATATTGTCGTCATATTATCATCCATTGCTATTTTAGCATTTTTCGCTGCAACAATGGTGGCTCAATTTATAGGAGGCGCTAGATTATTTCAAGCGGTTACAGGATATTCTTATGTAATGGGACTGGTTATATTCGGTATTGCAGTTGTTATTTATACAACTGTTGGTGGATTTAGAGCAGTAGCCATTACAGATGCCATTCAAGGTGTTGTCATGATGCTGGCTACCATATTTATACTCTTTGCAGTTATAAAAGCAGGCGGCGGTATCAATCAAGCAATAGAAACTATTTCTACAGCCAATCCTGGTTCTATTGAACCTACTGCAGGAGGCGCTATTTCAAAACCATTTATTTTATCCTTCTGGGTATTGGTCGGTATTGGTGTATTAGGTTTACCTCAAACTACGGTAAGAGGAATGGGCTTTAAAGATTCAAAGTCTTTACACAATGCTATGATTATCGGAACCTTTGTAGTAGGTTTCTTAATGCTGGGCATGCACTTAGTCGGGGTATTTGGTCAAGCAGTTATTCCTGAAGGTGTAGAATCTGTAGACTTAGTTGTACCAACTCTAACCGTAAAGGTACTGCATCCGATATTAGCAGGAATATTCATTGCAGGACCACTTGCAGCAATCATGTCAACGGTTGACTCCATGCTGATATTATCAGCAGCAGCTATAGTAAAAGACTTATTTATGCATTATTCAAAATCAGAAATGACGGAGCAGAAGCTTAAAAAGATGAGCTTCATTACGACAGCTATTATAGGGATTATCGTATTTGTATTTTCAATCAATCCTCCGGACTTAATTGTATGGATCAATCTATTTGCTTTTGGAGGTCTGCAAGCCGCATTCTTATGCCCAACCATATTCGGACTATACTGGAAAAGAGCAAACGCAACAGGTGCAATCTTCTCCTTTATAGGCGGCGTTGGTGCATATTTTTACTATACCATTTCAAAAGTAAAATATATAGGCATGCACCAAATCGTACCTACTATAGCTATTGCAGTCATCTTATTCATCATAGGCAGTTATATCGGTAAAAAACCTGATAAAGAGACATTGAGGTTATTCTACGGAGAAGAATAGAGTATATTTTATCCAAAAGCTGAAATCCGCTTCAAGAGCGGATTTCTTTCTTTTCATATTTCAACGATCCAATCAAACTCATCTTTAACTTTACCTGTTTGAATCCCTGTTATGGTATCGTAGAGTTTTTGTGATAAAGTGCCTATCTCATTATTGTTTATGGTAATCGCTTTATCTT
>JAKSCF010000580.1 GCA_022360735.1 Clostridia bacterium | reverse complement strand
TGGCTTTGTTAGGCATAATGCAGCAAAAGGAGACGCATACGATATTGTGGGTGCTCATCAAGCCGGAAAAAAAAAAGTTGCTAAAATGATAAATGAAAAACTAAACTGGTTTGCAAAGGATTATAAAAAACTGATATAGAGGTGGAACGTGTTAAAAGGAAATTTATTGATTGGACAATCCGGTGGGCCGACGCCGGTTATAAATGCATCATTAGCCGGGGTTTTATCAGAGGCTAAAAAGGCTGATTTTATAAATAAAATATATGGCATGAAACAAGGTATTAGCGGACTTTTAAATAAAGAGGTTATTGATCTGACCAATGAGCCCCAGGATATCATTGACAAAATGCTTTATACGCCTGCTTCGATTTTAGGTTCATGCAGGCATAAACTTAAAACAGAGGATGAATATGACAAAATTTTAAGTATATTTATCGAAAACGATATTAAATACTTTGTGTATATTGGCGGCAACGACAGCATGGACACATGCTACAAAATTGCTCAGCTGGCAGAGCGAAAAAACTATGAAATGAAAGTAATAGGATGCCCCAAAACCATAGACAACGATTTGCCCTTTACAGATCATACTCCGGGTTTTGGCTCTGCTGCAAAGTTCATAGCGCTGACTACGGTAGAAACCGGAAGAGATCAAGAGTCTATGAAGACATTTGAGGACATTGCAATATATGAAATAATGGGCAGAAATGCAGGGTGGTTAACAGCTGCATCCGCACTGCTTAAAAAAAGTGAGCTGGATGCACCGCATCTCATCTACCTGCCGGAAGTAACATTTGATGAAGACAAGTTTATAGAAGATGTTAAAAGCATCTATGACAAGTTTGGATATGCAGCCATATCTGTTTCGGAAGGTATCGTGAATAAAGACGGCGAGATCATAGGAACAGAAAATGCAGAGGTGGACGACTTTGGTCATAAAATCATTTCAACAGCAATGGGTCCAGGAAATTATCTGGCGCAGCTGGTATCAAAAAAATTAGGATTAAAAGCGAGATGCAATCGACCGGGCATTATACAACGGTCATCTGCCTCACTTGCATCAGAGATAGATGTAGCGGAAGCCTTTGAGTGTGGCAAAAAAACCATTGAGTATTTTGCAAAAGGCATATCCGGCGTAATGGTAACCATGGACCGAACTGAAGGCGAAGAATATTTAATAGAATATGGCATGAAAGAACTTGGTAAAGTGGCAAATGTAGAACATTGTGTGCCAAAACATTTCATTAATAAAGATAAGAATTTTATAACCGATGCGTTTATCCGGTACTGCGCACCCCTAATAGGAAAAGATTTAAAAGAGTATGCCAGGCTGACAGGAAAAGCATTGTTATTAAAATAGTGGAGGAAAACGATGAGTAATTTAAAAAGAATGAGTGAGGATTTTGAAACAGGATTTTGGGTAGATTCTTGTGGAAGAGAAGACCTCAAATATGGATTAGAGCATGGCGCCATTGGTGCAACAACAAATCCGATTATCGTAAAAAATGTTTTAGCAAACGATATGGCTTTATATGAAGATGAGCTGAAAAGAATCATAAAAGAAAACCCGGAAATGGTGGAAGATGATGTAGCTTGGAAAATGATAGAGATGCTTGCAAAAGAAGCGGCAAAGACATTAGAGCCTATATTCGATCCAAGCACAGGCGTAGGCAGGATATCCATCCAAACCAATAATAAGCATTTTAAAAATGCAGATAAATTAGTAGAGCAAGCAGCCCATTTCAATACACTGGCAAAAAATATGCAGGTCAAGATACCGGCTACAAAAGCAGGCATCCAAGCATGTGAAGAAGCAACCTATAGAGGCATCTCAATCAATGCCACCGTTTGTTTTACCACAACTCAAGCCGTGGCAGTAGCAGAGGCCGTTGAGAGAGGTCTGAAAAAAAGAGCAGAAGAAGGGTTGGATAATTCATGCATTAATCCGGTTTGTACCATCATGGTTGGCAGAATGGATGACTATATTAAATCTGTCGTTAAAAATGAAGAAAGATTGTTAACACCGGAAGCTTTAGAGTATTCAGGGATAGCCTGTGCTAAAAGATATTATGAAATATACAAGGAAAGAGGCTATAAAACAAAATTGTTAACAGCAGCATTCAGAAATATTCATCATTGGTCTGAAATGATTGGCGGAGATATTCTAGCAACCATTCCCAATGCATTTGAAAGAAAAATTAATGGCAGTGCAATGGCTGTAAAAAGCAGAATCGATAATCCGGTAAATCAAGAATACTTAGATGAATTGATGACGATCCATGAGTTTGTAAAAGGATACGAGCCCGACGGCATGACACCGGAAGAATTCGATAGCTACGGTGCTGTCAGAGTCACTTTACAGCAGTTCTTCGGAGGATATGATGAACTTATTACGATTATAAGAAGCTACATGGTCTAAGAAACAAAATGAAAGGTAATAAGTATGGACTTTAATAAAAAGATTGATTGTTTTAGAAATATAATTGCTGAAAAAAATGCAGGAGCACTTATCATCAACTCTCAAGTCAATTTCAGTTATTTGACAAGGGGGAAAGGGTATATTGGTTTAGCATCTACTATAGCCTGCGGGTCTATCATAATAACTCTAAAAGATGTGTATTTGGTAGCAGACAACATCGAAGCACAAAGGCTTAAAGATGAACAGCTTACTAAAACACAAGGCATCATCATAAAAGAATACCCATGGGATGACCCGGAACAAAAAGCTAAGGTAATGGATGAGATATTAAAAGGCTGTAAGGTTCTGGATGAGGCCCAAGCAGCAAATGAGATATTTAAGATCAGAACCGTGTTAACGGATGAGGATTTAAAGGAATACGAAGCATTGTGCTTAGAATCTGCAATCATTTTAGAGAATATTTGTAAAGGATTAAAACCCGGCGTTTCAGAATGTGAGCTTGCCGGGGAAATATCAAAAAAGCTTTGGGAAAAAGGGCTTGAGCCCATAACCATATTAATAGGATTTGATGAGCGGGCACAAAAGTATCGACACCCTGTCTTTACAGACAAGAAATTAAAGCATTATGCAATGGTAGCCATTTGTACAAGAAAAAACGGGCTGATTTGCTCCGTTACCAGAAATGTTTTACTGGGTTATGATGCAAAAATGATAGAAAAACATGAGAAATGTGCTTACGTAGATGCCGTTTTTACAGCCGGATTAAAAGAAGGCAGACCCCTGAGTGATATTTATAAAGAGGCAATAAAAGCATATGCAAGTCAAGGATATGAGGGCGAATACAAATATCATCATCAAGGAGGACTTACCGGTTTTATGCCAAGAGAGCTGAAGGCCAATATAGACGCTCATCATGTGGTGAGAGTCAACGAGGCTTATGCATTTAATCCAAGCATACAGGGGGCAAAATCAGAAGATACGGTAGTAGTAACCAAAGACGGATTAAAAAACTTAACCTATACAGGAAATTACGCTTATGTAGAAATAAATATTGATGGCAAAACCTACAAAAAACCTACAGTATATGTGAAGTTGGAAGAATATGGACGATAAAAGAAATTATTTTCCCATAGTCATAACGGCTGTAATATGGAGCGGATATTATGTAGCAACAAAATTCTCTAACGCATTTGGTTTATCCCCTTTTGTAGTAGGGATAGCCATAAGATTTGTAGCATTTATACTTCTTACGGCTTTGATGCTTAAAAATGGAGAATTTCATAAATTATTTAAAGTAGAAGGCATATTATGGAAGTTGATTTTAATCGGGTGTTTTGGTTTTCTGCTGGATATTACAGCTTTTCTAGGCTTTAAAACAGACGCAGCGGTATATGGCATCGTGCTGCTGAAATGTGATGTATTATTTGTAAATGTATTATCGGT
>JAKSCF010000508.1 GCA_022360735.1 Clostridia bacterium | reverse complement strand
TGGAATCATTGATAACATTGTTTTAGAATCGGGAGACAGCAATATGAGTTTTGATGCTGGGCTATATAGTTATGGTTCTTTGGGCAATTACGTATGGCATGATGAGGACGTAGACGGCATTCAAGATGATGGCGAAGCAGGCATAGCAGATATAACTGTCACCCTTTATGAAAAAGTAGGGGATGATTACATAGAAGCGGCTTCTACCAAAACAGATGCAGATGGTTATTACTTATTTGATACGCTAAATCCTAATGATTATCAAGTAAAAATAAAAGTCCCGGTTGGTTATAAGCTTTCAGATACCAATGAAGGCAGTGACGATGAAAAAGATAGTGATTTCAATCCATGGGATTATAGCTCTGAAACCGTCTTTATTGAATCAGGTGAGCATGACTTAAGCATTGATGCAGGAATTTATCAGCTCAGTCAACTTGGTAATTATATTTGGTTGGATAAAAACGCAGATGGTATTCAAGGTGATGATGAAGATGGCATAGAAAATGTAAAGGTCAAGCTGTTAAATGCTTTCGGGTTTGAAATTGCTTCAACTTCTACAGATGCAGAGGGATTCTACTTATTCGATGAATTAGAAGTTGGTGAATACAAGATAGAAGTTATCCCGCCAGCAGGCTTTGTGGCCAGTGAGAAAAATGTTTCTGATGATACGAAAGATTCCGATATCGATGCTGAAACCTTTAAAACAGATTCAATTACCATTGCATCCTCTAATGTCAGCGACCTATCATTAGATGCAGGCTTATATCAAAAAGCCGCTGTTGGAGATTATGTTTGGGAAGATATGAACAGCAATGGCATTCAAGAAGCAACTGAACCAGGTATTGAAGGTATCCAGGTGACTTTATTTTTACCGGATGATTCCACCAAAGTTACTAAAACTGACGAAAATGGATTTTATGAATTTACTGATTTAGTTCCCGGAACCTATAAAGTTCATTTTGATATGCCTTCCGGATATATATTATCACCTACTAAAGCAGGTGCTGATGAAGCCTTAGATAGCGATGCTAATCAAGATACGCGATTAACAGATGAAATCATACTTGAATCCAATGATGTTATTTCAACCATTGACGCAGGCTTCTATCGTCCGGTCCGAATCGGTGATTATGTTTGGTTGGATAAAAACAGAGATGGCATTCAAGATCCAAGCGAAAAAGGTATAAAAGGTATTAATGTCAAATTGATTTTATCAGATGATACAACCATCGAAACAGAAACCGATGAAAATGGCTTTTATGAATTTGACAATCTGACACCAGGTACTTATAAAGTTGTATTTAAAGCGCCTGAAAGGCATAGATTTACTGTTTTATATGCGGGTAGTCAAGAAAAAGACAGTAATGCAGATACTCGCTCCGGAATGAGCGATGAAATC
>JAKSCF010000579.1 GCA_022360735.1 Clostridia bacterium | reverse complement strand
GTATGGTTAGCAGGTAGTTAGATAGTTGGGTATCTTCTATCTTCTATAAAAAAAGCAGTATCAATACTACTCCTTTTCCAATTTTATATGTGATTTAAACAAATCATGCTGTTTTTGTTAAGTCTTCCAATTCTTTTTTTAACTGGACATTCATCATTTCAGTATCAAAATAAATATTCTCTAACTCTTGGTTTTCTTTTTTTAATTTTTCTACTTCTTCGTCTTTTTGAGTCATATCTGCTTTAAGCTGTTCCATGGTTTGCTTTAATGCTTCTAATTCATTTTTCAAGGCAGTGTTTTCTTTTTTAAATGAATCTAAATCCGTATTTAAAGACTCGAAGCCCTTACTTTTTTCAGATAATTCCTGCTTTATTTCTTGCATCTGCTGCAGTTCTTTTTCTGCTTCCTGTTTAAACTGTAAGTAGCTTGCTTTAAGTTCATTGAGATATCTGTCTTTATGTTTAACTTCTAAAGCATATCGCTCCGTCTTAGAAACAGCATCTTTAGCCTCCCGTCTGGCTTTAAAAAATTCATCTGCGATGTTTACTGCAGCAAGTACCGTTACCATAGGGGTAGTATATTGCTTCATATTATTTGCAATTTCAATAATTTTTGAATCCACATAGCTTGCTAATTGTAATATATATTCTTTTGGCGCATTGCCGCTTATTTTATATTCTTGACCATATATTCTAACACTGACCTTATTTTTTTCTTCCATAATAATCTCTCCATATCAAAGTATTCCTTATACAGTATTAATTATAAACGATACAAAATAAAAATAAAATAAAAATTTAGAAAGAAGCACAACAAATTGCCCCCATCTAGAATAGATGAGGGCAATGATATTTTTTTTCTTACTCTTCCTTTTCTTCCTTATTAACGACTGCTGTAGACATAGCCGGTACTATTTCATCCGGCCAGTTAATAATTTTATAGTGAGGTAATCCTTCCGTATTTTTATTTAAATCAAATGTATTTGGAAAAGTGTGTCCGGTTGCTTCAGTTTTTTCCAGACCTTCTAACCAGGTATCAAGGAAATCAACATGAATAGCAGCTGCTAATTCATTATCTTGATAAATACCTGCTCTCCTTCCACCAAAACACGGGAATCCTAAAATAGCTGATTTTTCATTATATGCTTTAATAATTGTATTAGAACAAATGCCACACATACCACTAAACTTTATTTCTAAGTATCCGCCCTGGCTCCATACATATCCATCAGTAAATCTATTTGTTTGTCCCGGTGTAATTGAAAAGAGTATAATATCCGGTTTGTAATTAAAACTATATAAGGGTCCTCCAATGATACATTCTATATTGTTTTCTTCTAACTTAGGTAAATCATCATATGCCTTTTTAAATCCATCATATGTTTCAAAATGTATACCAACATCTCTTTCACCACTAATTATATCTTCTGATTTGTCAAATCCCATTACAGTATGTGCAAACGAACAACAAATATCATCTTTTTTTACAATAAAAGGTTCTTCTGTTCTTTTTGCAGTTCTACAAAGAGTCGTAAATTGACAAATTGTTAAAGGATATTCTATTCTTTTTATATCAGGAATTATTTCACCTTTTTTAATTATTTTAATCCCAATCACATGACTGTTAGGTCTAATAAAATATTCAATATCATTTAACCATTCCCTATTCTTTTCTATAATACTTTCCATATTTTCAACTCCTTAATAATTTTTGAATTATATATTGTTTTATATATCATCAGAAAATAATTTATAATTATGAAACACATATCCACCACTTATATTGGATACATCATTAAATCCATTTTGTTTAAGGTAACGTTCAGCAATATAACCTCTTAATCCACCTTTGCAATATACTATTATTTTCTTATCTTTTGGAATATTGTCTAAGTTACTTCTTAAATCATTTAAAGGAATATGCTCAGCCCCTTCTATATGCCCATCTAAATATTCATCTATATCACGAACATCTAGTAAATAACCCTCCCTTTTAAACTGCTCTATACTTTTCCAATGTACTACATCGGTTAAACCTTTAAGTATGTTTTCTCCCACAAATCCTATCATATTTACAGGATCTTTTGCAGATGAATAGGGGGGAGCATAAGCAAGTTCTAATTCTTTTAAATCATATACCGTACCCCCAAGTCTAACAGAAGCAGCTATGACATCAATACGTTTATCCACGCCATCTTGCCCTATTATTTGAGCCCCTAATATATTGCCATAATGATTAAATATTACTTTTATAGCCATTGGGTTGGCGCCTGGATAATACTCTGCATGTGACTTTGTATATATTAATGCTGTTAAATAATCCTTTTTATATTTCATTCCCAGCCTTTTTAATATTTTTTCATTTATCCCTGTTGTTGCAACCGATAAATCAAATACTTTTACGATTGATGTCCCTTGAGTCCCTTTATATTTTTCTTCAGCTCCACAAATATTATTTGCACATATTCTCCCTTGCTTATTTGCCGGCCCTGCCAAAGGAATCATAGTTTTGTTTTTGCTAATAAATTCTGTTACTTCAATCACATCTCCAATTGCATAAATATTTTTATCATGAAATGTTCTTAAATATTCATCTACTACGATTCCCCCTCTTTCATTAATTTGTAAACCAGCATTTTGAGCAAGCTTGCTATTTGGTCTAATACCTATTGATAAAATCACCATATCTGCATGAATCGTTTTACCGCTTTGAAGTATTACGGTTGTTACTCCATCTTTATGATCAAGTTTACTTACACCATCTCCTAAATGTAAGTTAACACCTTGCGCTCTTATATTTTGATGAACTATTTCCGACATTTCAAAATCTAAAGGTGCCATTACCTGATGGAGCATTTCTATTACCGATACTTTCATGCCTAGTGCATGTAAGTTTTCAGCTGTTTCAATACCTATAAACCCTCCACCAATTACCACGGCTTCTTTAGGTTGTTTATTTATGATAAAATTTTTTATATTATCAGTATCGTGTACATTCCAAAGTGTAAAAACATTTGGAGAATCAATACCGGGTATTGGCGGTTTAATTGGTGAAGAGCCTGTTGCTAATACCAAAGTATCATATGGTTCTTTATACGTCTCATTTGTAATTAAATTTCTAACATCTACTTCTTTTTGATCTCGATCAATGCCAATTACTTCATTTTTTACTCTTATGTCGATATTAAATCTTTTATTTATCTCTTCAGGCGTTTGTACAAATAATGCTTCTCTATCCTCTAT
>JAKSCF010000686.1 GCA_022360735.1 Clostridia bacterium | reverse complement strand
ATCTACTGCATTTTTTATAAGTGCCTTATGGCCAATATGTACACCGTCAAAATTTCCTAAAGCGATTCCACTTTCCCCTAAGTTTTGTATATCCTCTATTGAATAAAACACTTTCATCAGTTCCACCTCAATTAAAAATTACAAAAACACTTTCTTCATACTTATAGAGTGATCTATTGTATTATATATTCCTATAGCGACAAATGATTTACCATAATATATTCTCGTTAACTCGTTATGTTGCGTTTTCCAAGTATATTCTTTTTCCATCAATTTACATCCGTTAGATACTTTACGGAAACCTTTTTCATCTTTAATATCAACAGCACCCATATTCTCTAATGGTGCATCCATATGTATCATATACGTCTCAGGAGACAGTGTATCTAAGTCTTCTACAGATATAGCATTTTCTTTTGTAAATATACCGCTTGACGTTCTCTCCAGGTAACTCAAGGCTGCACCGTATCCTAACTTTTTACCTATGTCATAGCATAAAGTTCTAATATAAGTACCTTTTGAACATTTTACATCAAATGTTATTTTATTTTGATAGATTTGTATGTTATACAAATCATATATCTTAATTTTTCTGGGTTTGACTTCAATTTCTTTACCGCTTCTTGCGTACTGGTAAAGTCTTTTCCCTTGAACTCTAACAGCAGAATACATAGGTGGAATTTGTTCTATCTCACCTAAAAAGGTCTTAAAAACATTTAAAACATCTTGTTCATAGATTACAATTTCTCCTACATATTCTTTAAGAATTGTGCCCCAGATATCTTGTGTATCTGTTTCAATTCCTAAAGTCATTTCGCATCTATATGATTTATCATTATTAGTAAGGTATTCAGTAATCCGTGTTGCCTTTCCCAAACAGAGGGGCAAAACCCCTATTGCCATAGGATCTAAAGTCCCAGTATGTCCAACCTTGGTTTTTTTGAATTTTCTTCTTACGATTTTCACCACATCATGAGAAGTCATATTACTGGGTTTGTAAAGGTTAATCATTCCATCCATTATTGATTATTCCTACTCCATTGTATTAAAATAGTTGATAATAGCATCGGAAACAAGTTGTTGTGCATTTTTCAAATTGTCAAAAATGCTGCAGCCTGCAGCCTTAACATGCCCCCCGCCACCAAACATCATGGCTATTTTGCTGACATCCGCACTTCTTTTGGCACGAAAACCTACTTTAATTTCGTTGTCGTTCATTTCCTTAAAAAGTACTGCTATTTCAACCCCTTGAATATTTCTTAGTGTTTCTACTATACCTTCCGTTTCATCCATTTTTGCATTTGTCTCTGCCAGCATTTCTTGTGAAACGTATGCCAATACGGCTTTTCCGTTACAGAAAATACTCAAATGATCTAAAACTTTAGCTTCTAAACGTATTTTTTCTAACCGAACATTTTGATAGAGTTCTACGCTGATATGGTTTAAGTCAACACCATTATCCAATAATTCCGCCGCCGCATAATGTGTGTTTTTCGTTGTATTGGTATACTTAAAACTTCCTGTATCGGTTGAAATGGCTGTATATAAAGCTTCAGCAATAAATTTATCCATATGGGTATTTAAAGCTTTTAAAAAATTAAAAACAATTTCTCCTGTAGCTGATGCTTGATCATCTACATAATTTAAATCACCAAAAAAAGTATTCGTAAGATGGTGGTCAATGTTAATGGTTGTTCCACCTTTTGAATAAGCTTCAAACCTTGCGCCCATTCTTCCAATATCGCTGCAATCCAATGCGATACATAAATCAGGATCAAAATCTACAGGTATTTCATCTATGAAGCCTTGGGAAAGGAATTGAAGATATTCCGGTATCATTTCTTCAACAAGAACATAAACATCCTTTCCTTTTTGCATCAATGCTTTATACAATGCAGCTGCACTGCCTATGGTATCTCCATCCGGAATAATATGAGGAAAAATCAATAGTTTTTCTGATGTATCCAAGGCTTCCACAATACGGTGAAAGGTATCCTCATTCCTCATGATTATCTTTGTCATCCTTTCCTATTTCATCAATGATCTTTGATATATGCAAGCTATAGTCCAATGAATGATCAATTTTAAATATAAACTCAGGGATACGTCTCATTTTTATTTTTTTACCGACTTCTTTTCTAATAAATCCTGCAGCACTCTTTAATGCCAGGAGTGTATTTTCCTTTTCTTCTTCTGAACCCAAAACACTCAAGTATACTTTTGCAAAACTAAAGTCATCCGTTACTTCAACTTGAGTCACGCTAACCATTGACGATATTCTTGGATCCTTTAACTCATTAATAAGCATCATACTTAACACTTTTTTTATTTCTTCTGCAACTCGATGGGATCTAAAATTTTTACCCATTCTTACCATTCCTTTCCGGGTAAGTACCGTAGTTAAAAAGTTTTACCTTTTTATTTCTTCCATGTTGAAGGCTTCTATAACGTCTTCTTCTTTTATATCGTTATAATTCTCTAGTCCGATACCACATTCATAGCCTGAAACGACTTCTTTGGCATCGTCTTTAAATCGCTTCAATGATGATATTTTACCTTCATAGATGACGATACCATCACGAATTAATCTGACATCAGAATTTCTTGATACTTTACCTTCTGTTACATAAGCGCCTCCAATGGTACCGATATTTGGCACTTTAAAAGTAGCTCTAATGGTCACTTTTCCTGTAATAACTTCTTTATATTCCGGATCAAGCAACCCTTTCATAGCAGCTTCTACATCATCTATGGCTTCATAAATAATTCTATAGGTTCGAATGTCCACCTTTTCTCTTTCTGCAAAATTAGAAACGCTTGTTGAAGGTCTTACATTGAAACCAATAATAATTGCATTAGAAGCGGATGCCAGTAGTACATCTGACTCCGTAACGGTTCCTACACCTGAATAAATAATATTCATCTTTACTTCTTCGTTGCTTAACTTGATCAGGGATTGAGCAAGTGCTCCTACAGACCCTTGAACATCTGCTTTTATAATGATGTTTAAGTCTTTTACCTGCCCTTGTTGAATCTGGCTGAATAAATCTTCTAATGTCACATGTGATGTTGCTTTAAGCGATTCTTGTTTAATTCTTTCTTGT
>JAKSCF010000578.1 GCA_022360735.1 Clostridia bacterium | reverse complement strand
CTGAGATAAAAGGATTCTTACAGCTAGGCCTTATACACTATATTTATGATTCTCATTCTTTTAAAATCTACTGTGGTTTATTAAGTTACACCAATAGATATTATACCTTTCTTTTCATGAAATATCTCTGTTTTTTTTAGAGTCTTTTCCCGTAGAAGTATCAAAATATTTTGGTGATGGCAAAATACATCAGTGCTGCGCATTATTGCATCACCTAATTTTTCCTTAAAAATATATGCTGTTCGTCCCGCTTCCATTTAGCCGATGTAAAATTACATCGGTTTTTCTTTATATGCCTACATCTTATTATTTATATTATCCAAAGCCATTGAAATTACTTGGTTTGAGCAATTGGCATCATAGTTGCTTGTTTACTTGTCAAGAACATGATTCGAAAATATTTTTATTTCAAAATAATAAGGAGGTTTTACTAAATGTATAATTTAACGTTTACCGAGGAGCAAGAAAGAATTAGACAGGTAATGAAGGAGTTTGCTGAAAAGGAAATCGCACCTGGGGCTGCCGAAAGAGACGAAGGAGAAGAATATGCACCTGCTTTTGAAATCATGAAGAAATTAGGCAAGTTAGGCTTTTGGGGGCTTCCATATCCAAAAGAGTATGGTGGAGCAGGATTGGACCAAATAGCTTATGCATTGGCATCTATCGAGCTTAACAAAGTAGATGGTTCTCTTGGTTGTTCATACTCTGTTCAAGTATCATTGGCGGGATATCCCATCTTTGCTTTCGGTACAGAAGAGCAAAGGAGAAAATATTCTGTACCTATGTTTGAAGGTAAAAGCCTTGGCGCATTTGGATTAACTGAGCCGGATGCCGGAAGTGACTCCGGAGCAGCTCAAACTACTGCCGTATTGGATGGAGATCATTATGTGCTGAATGGAACCAAATGCTTCATTACAAATTCCGGCTTCAATGATTGGACCGTTATATTTGCAATGACAGATAAAACAAAAGGCGTTAAAGGGTTAAGTGCATTTATCGTCGAAACAGATACTCCTGGATTCAACCATACTAAACAAGAAAAGAAAATGGGCATCCGCTCTACTGTTCAACGTGTCATCGAAATGGAAAACTGCAGAGTTCCTAAAGAAAATTTGTTAGGTAAAGAAGGCGACGGATTTAAGATTGCTATGAAAACACTTGACGGTGGAAGAATTGGTATAGCTGCTCAAGGTGTTGGTATTGCAGAAGGCGCATATGAGTATGCATTGAATTACGCAAAAGAACGTGTTCAATTTGGAAAACCAATCATTAAGCAACAAGTTATTGCATTTAAATTGGCTGAAATGCATACAAAGATTGAAGCAGCAAAAGCATTGACACTTAAGGCTGCATGGACCAAAGACCAAGGATTATCATTTGGTAAGGAAGCTGCTATGGCTAAATTATTTGCTACAGATACAGCTATGGAAGTTACAACAGACGCAGTTCAAATCATGGGAGGCGCAGGATTCTTGAGAGATCATCCCCTTGAGAGAATGATGCGCGATGCTAAAATCACACAAATATATGAAGGAACCAATGAAATTCAAAAGCTGGTTATTTCAGGTTACATCGCAAGATAAACAAATAGCTACCACTTTTAAAATCCTTCAGCGGTCTGCTTTGGTTTATGAAAAGACCGCTGAAACTATAATTAGGAGGAATAATTATGGCAAAAGTCATATCGATTCAAGAAGCAGTCGATTTGGTGAAAGAAGATATGTCTGTTATGGTTTCCGGGTTTTGGGGGATCGGTGCACCGGAATTATTATTGGATGCCTTAGTAGAAAAAGGTACAAACAATTTAACAGGCATCTCCATTTCTACAGCCTTAGTAGACAGAGGTGTAGGCAAGCTGGTTAACAGCCGCCAGTTTAAAAAAGTAATCGTATCCTATATTGGTAGAAACCCTGCTACTTCTGAGCAGTATGAGGCTGGAGATTTAGAAATAGAATTTGTACCACAAGGAACCCTTGCCGAGAGAATACGTGCCGGAGGCTTTGGAATAGGCGGTTTTTTAACTCCTACAGGTGTAGGTACAGAATTCGAGGAAGGCAAGCAACGCATCACGGTAAATGGCAAAGATTATCTTTTAGAACTACCACTTACGGCTGACATCGCATTGATTAAAGCTGCTAAAGCAGATAAATCCGGAAATCTAATTTTCCGTAAGGCTGCTAGAAATACAAACCCTTTAATGGCTGCCGCTGCAGATATCACCATTGTTCAAGCAGATGAGATTGTTGAAACAGGTGAGATTGATCCTGACGAAGTTATGGCTCCCGGAATATTTGTAAATTATATTGTTCAAGGTTAGGGGGGAAGAAAATGAATAAAAAAGAACTCATTGCAAAACGAATCGCTCAAGAATTTAATGACGGTGACTTTGTAAATCTTGGTATAGGTATTCCTACTCTAGTAGGCAACTATATTCCCGAAGCCATCAATGTATATTTACATTCTGAGAATGGCTTTACCCACGCCGGACCTATTCAAACAGAAGAAGCTAACATCGATAAAGAGCTTATCAATGCAAGTGACCAGTATGTTTCTATCTTGCCCGGCGGTGTATTCTTTGACAGTGCCGTATCATTCGGCATTATCAGAGGCGGCCACCTGGATGCTACTGTATTAGGCGGACTGCAGGTTGACCAAAAAGGCAACCTAGCCAATTGGAAAGTCCCAGGCAAGAAAACAGTAGGCGTTGGCGGCGGTATGGATTTAGTTTCCGGCGCAAAGCGCGTTATTATTGCTATGGAACATACTTCAAAAGGTGTTTCGAAAATAGTAAAAAAATGCGACATGCCTTTAACCGGTCTTGAGTGCGTAGATCTAATTGTTACCGACTTAGCAGTCATTGACGTGACCCCAGAAGGACTCGTATTAAAAGAAGTTGCACCTGGCGTTACGATTGAGCAAGTCTTAGCAGCTACAGAAGCCGACTTGATTTTGGATCCAAATATTTCGACAATGCAAATCTAAAAATAATGTAAAGAGGGAGATGACAATGCTAAAAAATACTGCTTTTGTTTTTCCTGGGCAAGGTACTCATTATTCAGGAATGGGGAAAGAAATCGCAAGAGAATTTAAAGAAGCTGCCGAAATATATGAAATGGCAAACGATATTACAGGTGTAGATATTAAAAAGTTATGTTTTGAAGGTCCGGACAGCGAGCTGGTTAAAACCGAGAATTCACAACCGACGATACACACTACTGCTATAGCTATACTCAATGTTCTTAGAAAAAAGTATGGCTTAGAAGGAGATGTAACTGCCGGCTTTAGTCTAGGGGAATATTCAGCATTGGTATATGGTGGTGCACTGAAGTTTGAGGATACCGTAAAGCTTGTTAAAAAAAGAGGCTTGTATATGCAAAATGCTGTCCCTATCGGAAAAGGAAAAATGGTAGCTATTTTAGGATTAGAGCGTGAAGAAATATTTAAAATTGTAGAGGAATGTAAATCACTTGGACATATTGAACCTTCTAATTTCAATTGTCCCGGTCAGATTATTGTTGCAGGCTACAACAAGCCCGTTGAAATGGCAGCACAATTAGCCTTAGAAAGAGGCGCAGCTGCAGCTAATTTCTTATCTGTAAGCGGGCCATTCCACACTATGCTTCTTTTGGAGGCTGGTAACAAGCTACATAAGGAGCTTGAACATATAGAAGTTATTAATCCACAGATTGAATATGTAGATAATGTAACCGGCGACTATTTTAAAGAGGATGAAGATCTCAGAGAATTATTGCGCCAGCATGTATTCAAGCCCGTTATGTGGGAAGATTCCATTAATTCAATGTTGGATAAAAGCGTCGATACCTTTATAGAAATTGGCCCTAAAAATATGCTGACCGGTCTTAACAGAAGGTGTGCCGAGAAAAAAGGAAAGAAAGTTTGTTGCTACAATGTTGAAAATTTAAAAACACTTAATGATGCATTAAGAATTTTAGACAAGGCTTATGCTTAGAATAAAAAATATTCCAAATTATTCACGATAAATTCTAAAATACTTGTACATTTAGCAGTTTTCGTTAATAATTCGGGATTAAATAAAGAAAGGAAAAAACATTATGGAAATCAAAAAAGTTTTAATCTATGGCCCGGGACAAATGGGAAGCGGGATTGCTCACGTTATGGCTGCAGCAGGTGTTGAAGTTTTACTTCGCGGAAGAAGAGTTGAATCTGTAGAACGCGGTATAAAAAGTATCACAAAGAATTGCGACAGAATGATTAAAAAAGGCAAGATGACCGAAGACGATAAAGCAGATATTTTGTCCAGAATTGATGGCGGGCTTATCGAGTTTACTAAAGAAGAAAGCGATGTAGACGTTGCCATCGAAGCAGTCGCAGAAAACATGGCATTAAAAATGGAATTATTCCAAAAGTGGGATGAATTGTGCCCTGAAAAAACGATTTTTGCTACCAATACTTCTTCTCTTTCCGTTACCGCGCTTGGCGCAATCACTAACCGCCCGGAAAAAATGGTTGGTATGCACTTTTTCAGCACTGTATTTATCATGAAACTGGTTGAAGTTGTTAAGAGCTTAGCAACAAGTGAAGAAACAATGGAAAGCATTATAGCACTTACTTCTCGTATAGGTAAAAGCCCTGTTCCTGTAAGCGATTTCCCAGGATTCGTAGGAAATAGAATCATGGTTCCTATGATGAACGAGGCCATTTATACTTTATATGAAGGCGTTGCAGATCCTAAGACCATTGATGATGTAGCAATGTTAGGCTTTAATCATCCAATAGGGCCTATCCGCCTTGTTGACGCTATAGGTCTTGATACTATTTTGTATGTAATGGAAGTCCTTTATAAAGAATTTGCAGATCCTAAGTACCGCCCTTGCCCACTACTTAAAAAGTATGTTGAAGCCGGCTGGTTAGGCAAAAAAGCCGGTAGAGGTTTCTACAACGATTATAAATAATGAAAGGATGATTTAAGTGTCAGAATACAAGAATATTTTATTCGAACAACAAGAAAGTATCGGCATTATCACCATTAATCGTCCGAAAGCACTTAACGCCTTAAATATAGATGTTTTTAATGAATTAAGCCCATTACTTGATAAAATTGCCGAAGATTCATCTATTAAGGTCGTTATTATTACAGGCAGTGGAGAAAAAGCATTTGTTGCCGGAGCAGATATCGCATACATGCTTCCAATGTCCAGCCCCGAAGGTAAAGCTTGGGGAGCCGTAGGACAAAGTGCTCTTAACAAAATTGAAAACCTCCCGCAACCTGTCATCGCTGCTATCCATGGTTTTGCTTTAGGCGGCGGCTGTGAATTAGCAATGGCTTGTGATATTCGAATCGCTTCAGAAAAAGCCAAGTTTGGCCAGCCTGAAGTTGCTCTGGGCATTATCCCGGGATTTGCCGGCACTCAAAGATTACCAAGACTTGTTGGAAAAGGCATTGCAAAAGAAATCCTATTCACCGGAGATATGTTTAATGCACAAGAAGCTTATAGAATCGGTTTGGTCAATAAGGTTGTTCCAAAAGAAGAGCTGATGAATGAAGCTGAAAAAATGGCCGGTAGAATTTTAAAGAATGCACCTTATGCTGTTAGTCTATGCAAAGAAGCCGTTAATATTGGTTTAGAAACAGATTTGGATACTGGATCTAAATATGAAGGCGCCTTATTCGGTACTACATGTGCAACAGAAGATAAACAAGAAGGCATGACAGCCTTTATAGAGAAACGTAAAGCCAGCTTTACGGGTAAATAAAAACAAAAAAGGACCCCCGTATCTCTCCCAATACGCGGGTCTTTAAAAATATTATATTCTAGTATGTTCCTTATAGTCTTAAAAACAATTTATCACAAAGCAGAGTAAAAATCAAAAAAAATTTCTTCTAAATGATGGAGGCTTATAAAATGTTTAATCCAGTAAACCCCGAAGCTATTGGAGTTTTTGGCCTTATTGTAACTGTTTGGTGTTTTGGTGCAGAACAATTAGGCTTAGGTATAAAGGATGGCAGCCATAAAGATATTAACAAATCTTTAGCATATATTGCTATTTTATTTGGCGGCTGCTGCCAAGTCCTTACCGCTATAGCAATGTACTTTTTCAATGTGACCAATAATCCGGAACTCAGTATATATCTAGGAACCGTATTTATTGATTATGGCGTCTTTTGGATCTTAATTGGTGTGTTTTTACTTAATGGTGGACAGAAAAAACAGATTGCTCACTTTTTCTTTGTACAGTTTTTAATCTCCTCTGTTTTTTTGTACAAAGCCATTTTATTAGGTAAAATGTGGCCCCTCGGCACCGTTCTTTTATTTATATGTTGTCTCTTCATCGTACTGGTTCCGGCTTGGTATGAAAAAGGTGCTGCCTATACAAAGCTTGCGGGAATATTAAATCTGTTAATAGGTATATGCGCCGTCCCAATTTTTTTACATGCCTTAGGACTTTAAAAATAAAACATAAAAAAGACTAACAGCATAAACCAAATATACTAAGTCCCTTCTCTTTAATCTAACTTAATATTCAAAGCCTGTAAAAAACTATGCTATTGGATCCATTTTGAAAACGAAAGGTCCCTGATTGATATGAAAATTTTAGTCCTTGTCAAAGAAACTATAACAACCGATGCAGTCATGCATATTAACAAAGATGGAAAAGTCGCTTCTTTGGACGAAACCTATATCATCAATCCATTTGATGAATTCGCTATTGAAGAGGCTATAAGGATAAAGGAAAGGTTTGGCGGTGAAGTTGTATTGATATCTGCAGGTCGACGAGAAGCATCCTATATTTTAAGAAGTGGTCTTGCAATGGGATGTGATCGAGGAATACTGATGGTAACCTCAGAAAAAGAAACCCATTCAATCTGTGATATTTTAAAAGAAGCCATTCTAAGAGAACAAAACTTTGACCTTATCCTTGCCGGCTGGGTTTCATCTGATTACAATAATGCACAGGTTACAGGCCGCTTAAGTGAAGCACTTAATATACCACTGGTTACTTTGGTAACCAATTTAGAAATTAAGTTAGATCAAAATACTGTTATATCAGAAAGAGAAGGGGATCTTTTTCTTGAATCTGTTGAAACAAAATTGCCTTCGATAATTGCCGTACAGAAAGGTATCAACCAACCACGTTTTCCAAAGCTCATCGATATTGTAGAGGTAAAACATAAAAAAATTGACACCATCACATCTGCTCATAAAACTAAGTTCCATGTAAGTACCCCCACATATTCTTTACCTCCAAAAAAGAAACAACAAATCATCGTGGATGGTAGTGATCCGGAAAAAGCTGTTCATCGGTTAATCAAAGAACTCAAAGGCGCTAAATTGCTTTAAGGAGGAAAAAACTATGAAAAATGTTTTAATTCTTATTGAGCATAGAAACGATAGGGTGATTAGAGTTTGTAGGCAAATTTTAAGTTTTTTCAGTTTAGCATCTTCACATACAGATGTATTTACTATAAATGCCTTTATATACGGTGAAAAAATTAATCAAAATGTTTATGATGAGCTTTCCAAATTAGGTGTACATCAAGTTTTTTCTGCAATGGACGATACTCTTAATCATTATAATCCTGAAATATTAAGCCCTTTTTTTTCAGATGTTATCCAAACATTAGATCCACAATATATCCTTTTTAGTAATACAGCCATTGGTAAGGATTTAGCACCTCGACTTGCGCATCAATTTTCTTCTGAAATGGTCAGCGATATCATCGATATCTCCATCAAAGATGGTTTGTTACGCTTCACTCGCCCTATTTATGGCGGAAAAATATTTGAATATATACAGCCTGAAAAAAGAGTGTTTGTAACCATAAGAGCAAATTCATTTGAAGAGACTAATTTAATCAGAAAAATGAACACGCAAATCAATTTTGTTCACTCAAAAAAGATTGAAAAGTTGATGTATATCCTTAAAGCAGCCACCCAAAAAAAAGAATCTGCCCAAATCTTAACTGAAGCAGAAGTTATTGTATGCGGCGGTGGCGGCATGAAAAGCAAAAAAAACTTCGAGATACTTTATGAGTTAGCTGATTTATTAGGTGCTTCTGTCGGCGCATCAAGAGCTGCAGTAGATGGCGGTTACATCTCTCGATCTGCATTGATTGGTCAAACGGGTAAACGGGTTAAGCCAAAGCTATATCTGGCATTTGGTGTATCTGGATCCATGCAGCATGCAGCAGGCATGTCTACAGCAGGCTATGTTGTGGCTGTTAACCGAGACCCCGAAGCATTAATATTTAATTTCGCCGACTTTGGGATTGTTGGAGACTTATTTCAGGTACTCCCTCTGCTCATTAAGGAGCTGAAAAAATACAAGGAAAACAATGACCGATGCATCAATCCATCAAGTGATGGGTTTTAGCATCTGTTATAGAGTATGAAAAATAGGAAACATGACCTATTCCTCTATAGATTGATGTAATCATACATCGATTTTGCCTAAAATAGCATCACCTGTGCTATTAACAGCTCATACAATGTGTCATTTCCTTCCCTATACATTGCAAAATCAACTCTTCCAAGACTTGGCATCGTTATTGCTAAAACTATAATTGTTCGAACACTTATAGTAAATTACCTATCAAAGTTAAGTCAATTTAACTAATCAATACTTTATAACAAGGAGGTTTTAGGAACTTGAACAAATGGCAAGAAATGTACAAACAAAAGCTAAGCAGTGCTGAAGAAATTGTAAAACGTATTCCTGATGGGGCACTTTGTGCAACACCATGTGCGCTTGGAGAAGCTGTTGGCTTAGCAGATGCCCTTTATGATAGAGCAAAAAATGAGAATTTAACCGGCATTACGCATCATTTGCTTTTAACTCTAAAACCTATCAAATGTCTACAACCTGGCGGAGAAGACAATATGAGATATGTCTCTTGGTTTACCAGTGGATATGCAAGGAAACCCGTTCAAGAAAAACGTGCTGACTTCATGCCATGTTTTTATAAAGACGTTCCAAAGTACTGGAGTGAACTTGTCAAACCGGATGTTTTTTACGCAACTGTTTCATCAATGGATCAACATGGGTGGTGCAGCTTTGGCGGTTCAGCCAGTACAGGACGCGCTCAGATGTCCAGAGCAAAATATATTTTTCTAGAAATCAATGAAAATATGCCAAGAACACACGGTTCTCAATTTATACACATTTCAGAAGTAGATGCTATATGCGAAAATCATGTTCCCATGGCTGAACTTCCTGAAGTTCCTATAACTGAAAAGGACAAAACCATCGGAAACTATATCGCAGAACTTATTCCAAATGGTGCCACTATTCAATTAGGTATAGGTGGAACGCCCAATGCTGTAGCATCTGAGCTTAAATCTAAAAAAGATTTAGGTATCCACAGTGAAATGTTTGCAGAGGTAATGGTAGATTTAATCGAAGCAGGTGTTGTTAACAACAGCCGAAAAAATATCAATCGTTTTAAATCTGTTGCAGGCTTTTCAGCCGGAAGCAAACGGGTTTACGATTTCTTAGATGATAACCCCAGTGTAGAATTTCATTCTATTGACTATGTTAACGATCCATATGTCATAGGAACAAATGATAATTTCATATCCATCAATGCAACCATAGAAGTAGATCTCTTAGGTCAAGCGTGCTCAGAATCAATTGGTCCTAAGCAGTTTAGTGGTACCGGCGGACAGCTGGATTTTGTTAGAGGTGCCTCCATATCTAAAGGCGGCAAATCTATTTTGTCTACCTACTCTACTACTAAAAAGGATAGCATTTCAAAGATTAAGCCTATGCTTACCCAAGGATCACACGTAACCTGTACAAAGAATGATATTGATTATGTGGCAACAGAGTATGGTATTGCCAAATTAAAAGGTAAGACTGCTTCACAGAGAGCAAAGGAACTCATTCGTATTGCTCATCCGAAGTTTAGAGAGTATTTGACTCATGAAGCAAAAAAACTTTATTTAATACCTTAAATAGATATACAGAAATAAAAAGGAGTGATTTTAAAATGGCATTAATGAATGGTCAACAATATAGAGAAAGTTTGAAAAAAATGAGACCCAATGTCTATAAGTGGGATAAATTAATTGAGGATGTTACTACCGACCCGGCTACCAGGTTACACATTGACTCTGTAGCACACTCTTATGACATGGCCTTTGATCCGGATAAAGCATCCATATACACTGCTACTTCACATCTAACCGGTGAACAAGCGCATAGATGGAACACATTAAACCAAACCATTGCGGATCAAATGGGTAATTCCGATATGAAACGTGACCAATATAGATGGTCCGGTACCTGTCAAGGGGCAACTTGTGCGGGATGGACCGGTCTTAACGTATTATGGGCAGTTACTTATGACATGGATAAAGCCCTTGGCACTGAGTATCACGAGAGATTAAAAAAATATTTTCAATATGTTGAGGATAATGCCTTAGCTTTGGCAGGAGCCATCACTGATGCTAAAGGTAATAGAGCTCTCAAGCCTTCTCAACAATCTAATAAAGATTCTAATGTTCATATTAAAGAAGTCAGAGAAGACGGTATCGTTATCCGTGGTTATAAAGTTCAAATCTGTGGTGTGGCAGCAGCTCATGAAATCATTGTAGTCCCTGGCATGGGATACAAAGAAGATGACAAAGATTTCTGTATGGCAGTAGCAGTTCCCAGAGACATTGAAGGTTTAACCATTGTAGAAACCAGACGTGCAAATGACACTAGAGACGAGGAAGATGGATGGGATAATCCTAAAGTTGGCAACATTACTCAAGCATTCTTAATCTTTGACGACGTCTTTGTTCCTAATGATAGAGTATTTATGTGTGGAGAATACAAATACAGTGGAGCTATCATAGGAAACTTTGCAGCTATTTATAGAGCAGCCATCGGCGCTTGCGTTGCGGGTCAAGGAGATGTAATGTGCGGTGCTGCTGTTAATATGGCAAGAGCCAATGGTTTATCTCAAAAAGTTTTCCAGGAAAAGTTAAATAGAATGGCAATCAATAATGAAGTTACGTATGGACTTGGTCTTGGCGCAATGGCAAAAGGTAAGCAGCATCCATCCGGCCTATTCGTTCCAAATCCATTATTAGCTCATGTTAATAAAACTCAAGTTGCGTCTCTTCCATATGACACTAAAGTAATATGTCAGGATATCGGTGGTGGCATTGCTGAAACGGGATGTTTCCCATCATATGTAGATTTCCAATCAGCAACATACGGAGAAGATTTACACAAGGCTATGGACGCAGGTACAGATGGCGAATCTCGTGCACGTGCAGCAAGACTTGTAGAATGGTTAACCATGGGTTCAGGTGTCCCTGGATGTATGCATGGTGGAGGATCGCCTGATGGCGCGAGATTAGTAGTTAGAGCATTTACTAAGTGGGAAGACCTTGCAGCGGATGCCAAGCGT
>JAKSCF010000576.1 GCA_022360735.1 Clostridia bacterium | reverse complement strand
TTTTTCTTGATGAAATAGGTGAACTGCCGCTGAACATGCAAGTTAAGCTTTTAAGAGTACTTCAGGAGAATAAAATTCAAAGAATAGGCGGATTAAAAGAGATAGATGTAGATGTTCGTGTCATTGCTGCTACTAACAGGGATTTGGAAGAGATGGTTCAAAATCATTTATTCAGAGAAGATTTGTACTATAGATTGAATGTTGTACCTATTTTTATTCCGCCATTAAGAGAACGCAAGCATGATATCGTGGCGCTGTTAAAACACTATATAGATTTGTTTAATCAAAAACATGATTATCATAAAAAACTGGATGCAGAAGTCACAGATATTTTAATGGAATATGATTGGCCGGGAAATATCCGTCAACTTAGAAACTTAGTGGAGCGATTGGTGGTGATGAGTAATCATGAAAAAATTCAAGTAGATGACCTACCAAAAAAAATAATAGAATCCGGCAGCATAATGGATCGCTTTGAGAATATGTCGTTAAAAGAAGCTGTGGTGAAACTGGAAAAGCAAATGATCGAGAATGCTTACTTAAAGTATGGCAATGTACGAGATGCAGCTAAGTCATTGGATATTGATGCTTCTACATTGGTAAGAAAGCGGCGTAAACATCAATAAGTTGTTGCACATCCACACATGCTTGTTGCAGTATTACAACAAAGATTTTTATGCTTGAAATCAATATATTTCAGATGTTTATGGAATTAATGATATTTTTTTCTCAAACTATTGTTGCGATATTGCAACGAAAGAGCGTGGACGAGGTGTTTTTTACTCATAAGTTTTAAATTAATGACAAATAATGGGAGGTTTTTATATGCATCATGAAGTATCTAAAGTCATAAAAGAAAAAGTTAATCCTATACTGGAGCAACATTTTGGCAGTGCTTCTATTACAGGAATAGAAGACGGTGTTGTTAAGGTAAAATTCCTAGGGGCTTGCAGCAGCTGTCCTTCAGCACAGCAAACCTTAGAAGATATTGTGAAAAACATATTGATGGAAGAAGTGCCGGAGGTTAAAGATGTTGTGTTGGACACATCAGTAAGTGAAGAATTGATTGAAATGGCCAAAAAAATATTGAACAAAGAAAAATAATGGCATATAAATTGCATCACTTCTTTTACATGACCTGATAATGAATTATGTAAAAAGGAGTGATTTTATTATGCCACTTATGACTGGTGAACAGTATATCGAAAGTTTGAGAAAATTAAAAACAAAAGTCTACATGTTTGGTAAGCAAGTAGAGAACTTTGTCGATGATCCAATTATCAGACCTTCCATTAATTCGGTAGCAATGACTTATGATCTTGCTCATGAAGCTGAATATGAAGATTTGATGACGGCTACTTCAGCTTTAACAGGTAACAAAATTAACCGTTTTGCACACATACATCAAAGTACGGATGACTTGAGAAAAAAAGTTAAGATGCAGCGTTTGTTAGGACAAAAAACAGCTACATGCTTCCAAAGATGTGTAGGTATGGATGCTTTTAACGCCGTTTTTTCAACTACTTATGAAGTAGATGAAAAATATGGAACAAAATATCATGAAAATTTCAAAAAATACCTTCAAGAAGTAGAGCAAAATGATTGGACTGTGGACGGTGCCATGACTGATCCAAAAGGTGATAGAGGACTGGCTCCAAGCAAACAAGCTGATCCTGACATGTTCTTGCATATCGTTGAAAGAAGAGAAGACGGTATCGTTGTCAGGGGCGCAAAAGCACATCAAACAGGTTCCATTAACTCTCACGAACATTTAATTATGCCTACTATCGCAATGAGAGAAGACGATAAAGATTATGCAGTATCCTTTGCTGTGCCATCTGATGCGGAAGGTCTTTACATGATATATGGCAGACAATCTTGCGATACCAGAAAGTTAGAGGAAGACGCCGATATTGATTTAGGAAACAAAAAGTTTGGTGGACAAGAAGCATTGGTCGTATTTGATGATGTTTTCGTACCCAATGACAGAATCTTCTTATGTGGAGAATTTGAATTCGCAGGTATGCTGGTTGAAAGATTTGCCGGTTATCATAGACAAAGCTATGGTGGATGTAAAGTTGGTGTTGGCGATGTATTAATCGGAGCCGCAGCATTGGCAGCAGATTACAATGGTGCTTCAAAAGCATCACACATAAAGGATAAGCTAATCGAAATGACACACTTAAATGAAACACTTTACTGCTGTGGTATTGCATGTTCGTCAGAAGGACATCCAACAAAATCAGGCAACTATCAAATTGACTTGCTTTTGGCAAATGTCTGTAAGCAAAATGTTACCAGATTCCCTTATGAATTAACAAGATTAGCAGAAGATATTGCAGGGGGATTAGTCGTAACAATGCCTTCAGAAAAAGACTTCAATTCGCCTGAGGTAGGAGAAATTTGCAAAAAATACTTCAAGACTGTTGAAGGTGTACCGGTAATGGACAGAATGAGAGTTTTAAGATTGATTGAAAACATATGCCTAGGTACTGCTGCAGTTGGTTATAGAACAGAATCTATGCATGGTGCAGGTTCACCTCAAGCTCAAAGAATTATGATCGCAAGACAAGGTAATATTGCTCATAAAAAAGAACTTGCGAAAGTTATTGCAGGCATTCAAGAATAATATATATGGCAGCTGTAAGGACACCTGTTCTTACAGCTTGTTATAATCTTATTGGCAAAGTAACGGAGTGATTAGATGTCAGAGGAAGTAAATGAAATTCTTCAGAGTGAAGTTTTTCCAATTCTTAAAGAAAAGTATGGTCGTTTTAAATTATCACAGGTTAAAGATGGCGTAGTGGAAATCGTGATTTTGAAGGAATCATTTCTATCTGCTGGAAGTTGTTTCGATATAGTCGATACGGCTGAAAGAATACTAAAAAATACAATCAAAGGTATAGACAAGGTTGTGTTAATCAGCAATTGGTAAGGAGAAGTATTTGATGTTGATTTATGGTGTTAAATTTTGTGGTGGATGTAATCCAAGATATGAGCGGGGAAAACTGCTCAATAGGATAAAGAAAGATTTTGAAAACATCATTTCCTTTCAAAATGCTGTTGAAAATGTAGAATATGACGGTCTGCTGGTCATAGGAGGCTGCACCAATTGTTGTGCAGCATATAAAGACATAAAAACTAAAAATGACCCCATTTTAATATGGGATGAAAAACAATATAATGATATTGTAGCAGAGTTGTCCAAAATAAATAAGGAGGGGAAATGATGTCGAACTGGAAAGATTTATACAAAAGCAAACTGACTACCCTAGAAGAAGCAGTAAAGCATATTAAATCTGGTGACAGAGTTGTTTTTGGTCATGCTGTTGGAGAACCAAAGAATCTAGTTGACGCTATGGTTGCCAATCATAAACAGTATGAAAATGTAGAAATTGTACACATGGTAGCAATGGGAAAAGGTGAGTATACAAAACCGGAAATGGCACCTCATTTTAGACATAATGCAGTTTTCGTAGGTGGATGTACGAGAGAAGCTGTTGCAGAT
>JAKSCF010000572.1 GCA_022360735.1 Clostridia bacterium | reverse complement strand
GAAAATCCTGTAGATCAAGGCATAACAAAAGAAATCGTCATATCGGAACGCTTTCAAGATAAAAAGGGATTATTAAAATTCACCATTCGTTCCCTAACAGAAAAGGAAATGGAATCCATTAACAAAGCATGTATGCGATATGGGAAAAAAGGAAAAGTAGAATTCGAAACCAACCGATACAACTGCATGGTAGCGATAAAAGGAACTGTTGATCCTAAGTTTGATGATTCTGAAAGCATCGAAAAACTTGGGTGTGCAACACCTTCTGAGTATATCAAAAAGGTGTTGCTCCCTGGAGAAATCATCCGATTAGCAGATGAAATACAGAACTTATCAGGTTTTAAGGACCTCGAAGAGCTTAGAGAAGAGGCAAAAAACTAATAGAGGAGGGCGATGGTGAGGCAAACTATGCCCACTACGCCCTCCACAAACTGCACATTAAGCCATCAGAATTTGTGAATTTATCAAGACGTGAAAAAGCCTATATCATGGCAAGTATTGACTTGCATATTGAAGCAGAAAAAAAATCTCTGAAAAAGGGAAGAAAGAGGTGATAAAAAATGGGAAACATTGAAGCCTCAATTAAGACGTATAATCGAATGGCAGCTAGTATAAGAAGTGCTAAAGTAGAAATGGCCAGCCTGATCTCAGGTGCAAATAATGTAGAAGCGGCCTACAGTCTGGTAACTTCAGCTCTACAAACTATTAACATAGAGACTGAAAACTTTACAGTAAATTTAATTGGTATACCCAAGGCTTTTAAGGCAGTTAACGCATCTGCTAATCAAATTAGAACTGCTTTGAACAATGCTGAAAACAACTTGAATAGTTTCGAAGAGAAACTGGATTCGATACAAAATAAAATGAACAACGCATCCAAAGGAAAAGCATTTAAAAATGTTATAAATAAAGCAATACCCGATAAAATGATAAAGCTTTCAAATTCATGGAGTAATGATATTGGAAAAATAACCGATACCCTATCTGTTAAGCTAACACCAGCATTAGATATGAAGGAATTAGAAGGTGCTTTAGATAGAACTAAAAAGCGTCTAACAAGCTTTGGAATAAGAATGGTTCTGCTTCAAAAAGAAATGAGCGGTTTTTCTGTCGGAGAAGCTATTCTGCAAATGAGTAAACTCGGAAAAAAAATAAAAAACACCGGCACCATAAGCACTTCTAATATGATAGAAAACAATCACAATAGCTTTTCTCGCAATGCAAGTAGGGAAGCTGTAGGAAGCAGAATAGTTAATATATTACCGACTCAGTTTATGCCGCGTACAATAAGCACTCCAAATATGATTGAAAACAACCAAAATAGCATTTTGCAGAATCCAGATAAAGAAGCTGTAGAAAATAAAATAGTAAACTTTTCAAATACCTGGAGTAATGCAATAGAAAAAATAACCGATAGTTTATCGGTTAAAGTAACACCTATGTTACATATGAAGCAGTTTAGAATGACCTTGAGCCAATCAAGAAAAAGATTAACAAACTTTGGAACGAAAATAGCTTTGCTTCAGAAAAGAATGAATGTTTTTTCTGCGGGCAGAGCAATAATGCAAATAAGTAAACTTACAAGAAAAATGAAAACAATTCCCAACATAGTAAGAAGGTTGCCATCTATAGCTATGCCTAGAGCAGCAAATTCGCCTAATATGATGACAAACGGTTCAAATGGTGCTCAACCGGATAAGAAAGGCATTGGAAGCATGATAGCCGGAGGATTATCAAGCGGTTTTAACATGGCTGTAAAAGGTGTAGGTATCATCAAAAATGCCTTAAATAAAATTGCACCAGATAGAATGGCAAAGCTTTCTGATATGTGGAACGATGCCTTTGGGAGTATGGCAGCGAGTCTATCTGTTAAATTAGCACCCGCGTTTGATAAATTGGAGCAGTTTATGTTAAGCCCTGCTTTTCAAACTTTTATGAGCAATGTAGAAGCAGCTATTTCATGTCTGATTCCTGTGTTTACATATATTGTCGGACTTGCAGAGCCTTTAATGGATACGGTTAACGGAATATTTTCTTTTTTAATAGATAACAGCGGAACTGTTGCAGCGGTGATAATGGCTATTGCTGGTGCGATTGCATTACTTTCTTTGGGTATGGCTATATATAGTGGCGTTTTAAAGATACAAGGGACTATAGCAACCATTGCTGCTGGTGAAAACGCTAAACTAAATGCAATTATGGCAATGAATCCTGCTGTATTTATTGTAGGTGCTGTCATTGCACTAATTTTAATCCTACTCACATTAATAGCAACGGTACGACCTGTAAGAGAAGCTTTTGCAAAACTGGCAGAAAGCTTCATAAGCTTTGCCGAAAATGGTATCAATAGTTTTTTAGAGGCATTGGCAGGGCTTGCAGAAGGCATACTAAGGTTTGCAGGAGGAGCAATCAATACATTTTTAAATATATTTGTAAATCCATTTATAGATGCAATCAACAAGATTACCAGTGCAAGTAATAAAATATTTGGTACAGACTTTAAGCAGTTTAAGCATTTATCAGTAGATTTTTCTAGTAAAGCAGAGAGCATCAGTGAATCCATACTGAGTCAAAGAGTCAATTTTTCTGATGCAAAGAAAGCGGTTGGAGAGAGTATTCGGAATTTTGATGCCAATAAAATTAGATCAAGAATAACAAGTGCTTTTGAATTGGGATCTGAAAAAGCAGGTGCCAATCTAAACCAACAAAATCCTTATGTACAGCCCCCGGCTTCGACAACCGGACCACAAACAAGTAATGATGTGACCATGGAAGATCAAGATATGCAAATGCTAAGAGAAGTAGCCGAAAGAGAGTCCATCAATAGCTACACCACCATGACACCGTCTGTCAAAATTGACGTAGGCAGTATCAATGAAAATGCAGATGCTGAAAAAATTATACAAGAAATAGTGGATAGAATCATACTAGAAATGGAAGCATCGGCAAAAGGGGTGATAACGGCATGAGAGTAAAACTATCATTGAGTCGTGACCGGCTCATATTTCCTGTCAATCCATTACAAATGAGTGTAAAACATGAGGCAGCCCATACATCACATTCTATTTTGAATTATGGTGAGATTGTTATTCCAGATTCAAAGAAATTAATAAAAGTTAACTTTGAAGGATTTTTTCCTCGAGAAAAAGCACCTTATGTTGTGACGGATGTGCTTCAATCCCCAACTTACTATGTTGACAAACTGACATCATGGATGGATTCAAAAAATGTACTGGATTTTATCACAGAAGAATGTGCCAATCCTATCCGCATATCTTGTATTATTACAAGCTTTGAAATTGATGAGAAGTCGGGTGCACCGGAGGATATCCACTATAAGATGGCATTAAAAGAATATAAAGATTTTAAAGCAAGTGCTTCAACGGTTACTTTTAGAGTTGAGACAAATACAAATAATGGTGAAGAAGTCGTTAGCAAAGAAACAGAACCAGGTAGAGAATCGGACAAAAAAATTCCTGAAACGTATACGGTTAAATCAGGAGATACCCTATGGAAAATTGCAAAAAAATGCGTAGGCAATGGGAGTAAATACAAGGTGATAGCAGCGTATAACAACATAAAGAATCCCAATCTAATATTTCCCGGTCAAGTATTAAAAATACCGTCTGAGGTGGTAGAATAATGGAAATATTAATGCAAAATCGAAGTAAAGATACGGCTACAGATGTATCACATCTTGTGATAGATGCTAAGTGGAATACAGAACTGAGAGGCAAAGCAGGGGAACTAAGCATACAGATGGTTCATTCTCCAACATTTCAAGTAGATGAAGGCTGTGTAGTGAGGTTTACAAAAGATACCCAGCCTATATTTTTTGGATATGTCTTCAAAATCAGCCATAAAAACGATGATACTTTAAATATAGTAGCCTATGACCAGATGAAATATCTGTTATATAAAGATACTTATATATTTAAAGCCACTAAAGCCGATGAAATCATAAAAAAAATAGCCAACGACTTTTTAATTCAAATAGGTGAGATAGAGGATACCGAATATGTGATACCCTCTATGGTGGAAGATGGTCAGACTTTACTGGATATCATTAACAAAGCATTGGATCATACCTTAATCAATACAAAGAAAGATTACATACTATTCGATGATTTTGGGAAGCTATCCCTAAAAAAAGTAGAGAACATGCAAAGCACCATTCTTGTTATTGGTAATGCTTCTTTGCTTACAGGATATTCTTACGACCGAGATATTGGAAGTGACACGTTTAACTATATTAAACTGGTAAAAGAAGATAAGGCCAATCAAATTCGAAAGGCATTTTATGAAAAAGATGTAACCAATATGGAAAATTGGGGAGCATTGCAATACTACGAAAAAGTAAAGGACAATATGAGTGAAGCACAGATAGCCGAGCGTGCTAAACTGATATTATCGGCTAAGAATAGAGTAAAGAAAAGTCTAAAGGTAGATACATTAGGGGATTTGAAGATTAGAGCAGGCTCTCTGGTATTTATAAAGCTGCCTGATTTAGGAATCGAAAGTTTTTTAAGAGTCAACAGTGCTATTCATCAATTCAAAAGTAATCAACATACCATGAGCTTAGGATTGGGGGTTATATAATTGAATCATACCCAAAATTTATTAAATACATTAAAACTCATCAATAAAGACATGCAGGCAAGTGCTCAAGGCATGTCTATTGTTTTTGGTCAAGTGATGGGTTGCGACCCCTTACAAATAAAAGTAGGTGAAAAACTGATCTTAGATGAGGAGCTGTTGATACTGACACATGCCGTTAGAGAGCAGAAAATCAATATTGAGCATACCCATTCTTATACAGACAGTACAAAAGACAGTACCTACAATAAAACAACGACAACTGCTTCAAGTGTCCTGCCCGATACCAATTTTACAGAATATGTATTGGTGCCGGCATTACAGATAGGGGAAGAAGTCATCTTAATTCGGATGGAAGGCGGACAACAATTTATAGTGCTAGATAGGGTGGTGAAAGAAGAATGTTAACACCTATTACAGGTATTGACCTAGGAAAAAATATTAAAGAAAAAAGTAAGCCCGGCTATACTTATAGGATGGATATAAAAAACAAACGATTGGTGGGGATGGTGGATGAAATGGATGCCATCAAACAATCGGTATACAAGATACTATCAACTGAGCGATACAAATACCTTATTTATGATTGGCGATATGGAAGAGAGCTAGAAGGTTTAATCGGTAAAAGTCCATACGAGATTCAAAACGAAATCCATAATAGAGTCAAAGAGGCATTATTAATGGACGATAGAATTTTAGATGTAACACAATTAAAAGTGATGGAAATCCAGGACGAAAAGTACATTCCAATTATTTTAACCCTTAATACGACAGAAGGGCAATTTACGACGGAGGTAGTGATCCATGTATGAACATCAAACTTATGAAGATATATTAAATAGAGCATTGGAACAAGTACCAGATAATATTGATAAACGCCAAGGCTCTATCATTTATGATGCATTAGCGCCAGCATGTATTGAAATAGCACAAATGTACGTCCAGCTGGACAATATTCTAAAGCTTACATTTGCCAATTCCAGCAGCGGAGAGTTCTTGGATAAAAGATGTGATGAGATTGGTATTACCAGAAAACCTGCTACAAAAGCAGTAGGTAAAGGTACCTTTACAGGAGTCATCCCACCTGTAGGCAGTCGCTTTAATTACAGTGATTTAACCTATAGAGTGACTGACAATTCAGGAGGAATGGATAATATCATATTGGAATGTGAAGAAGCCGGCAGTGTGGGCAACCATTATAATGTGAATCTGGTTCCTATTACAGAAATACCGGAGCTGGAATCAGCAGAGCTAGTGAGTATCACCATACCCGGAGAAGATGAGGAGAGTGATGAAGATTTATTAAAACGCTTTAACACAAGAGTCAAAAAATCCTCAACCAGTGGCAATGTTTCACATTATATAGAATGGGCAAACGAAGTAGAAGGTATGGGCGCTGTCAGAACCATTCCTAAGTGGAATGGCAGTAACAGTATTAAACTGTTAATAGTAGACTCTGATATGCAGCCGGCCTCAGATGCTTTAGTTCAAAACGTTCAAGACTACATTGACCCCAACTCAGAAGGTTTGGGATATGGTCAAGCACCCATAGGAGCATATTGTACCGTAGCAAAAGCGGATAGTGTGATCATTAATATTTCAGCAGATATTTCAGGTGTACAGGCTGTGGATATTGAAGCGATATTTAGAGAAAAGCTAGAAGATTATTTCAAAGAGCTTATTACGAATGATTGGCAAACTCAAAATAGTTATAAGGTGAGTTATGCAAAGATAGGAGCACTGCTGTTAGAAACCATTGGGGAAGCCAGTGGAGATGATTATGCTAACTTAATGCTTAACAGCAGTATTGAAAGTATTGAATTGAACCATCAAATTCCAATGGTAGGGACGGTGATATTTAATGACGCAACTCAATAATTACTTACCCGAGTTTTATCAAGGTGTTAAAGAAATTGACACCTTAATGGCCATAGAAAGCTGTGAAATTGCTGACCTGCTTGAAGCTGTAGAAAGTGTGTTAAATCAAAAATTTGTGGATGATGCCACATGGGGATTGGAACTTTGGGAAAAAGAACTAGGTCTTCCAATCAAACCTCAATTAACCGAAACCGAAAGACGTTCAAAAATCAAAGGGCGAATCAGAGGAACCGGAAAAGTAGGCGGCAATTTGATAAAAGAGGTCATAGATGCGTATACCAATGGAGACATAGAAGTATTCTTTGATAATATCATAAAAGTACAGTTTACAAACTGTTTTGGTATTCCTTCCAACTTAGAGGACGCAAAAAAAGCAGTAGAAGAAATTATACCTGCTCACTTAGATGTGGCTTATTTTTATAAATACTTTTTATTAAAAGACATACACAATACCATGACGTTATCTGAGTTGGAAACCATGACCTTAGATAAATTTGCAAGCAACGCATAAAGATATACATGGAACGTACCTCCGTGCCGTTCCGACCATATTAAACTTAATGAGGCGGTGAAAAAATGATAATAAAGCACACAATCCAAGGCAGCCTTGAAACTACGCTGCACGATTTTGAAATCCATACGGAGAGTATGGATTTATTTATTTTAGGAACACATTATACCAATCGAAATCAAAAATTGATAGAACATGAAAAAGATGTACCCATTCAGATCAGTATAGAGAAGACAGTCAAAGACACTTGGTACGAGATATGGCTGACGACAGAAGGGGTTACCGTGCTAAGCAGAACACAAAAAGAATCCTTTGAAGATATCGAGAACGCTATTGACCGACTAGCGTGGTTCAAAGTTCCAGCTGATACCACAACTCTTGATGACATAGAAATCAATACAGTGGTGATGAACGTATGAAAGTAACTTATATTAAACCCAAAAAAGAGAAGAACCCAATAAAAAAAATTGTTGAAAAAGTAATAGGCAAAAAGAAGGACAGCAGTAAGTAAACTTAGTAGGGAACGGTTTCTTTGCCGTTCCGATTTTCCATACCTTAGACATTAATATACCCTAACAGAAAGGAGTGAGCATTATGGCAAGTAATACACCAAACCTACATTTATACAAAAAAAACCCTATAGAAGATCAGAATGATACCTTTAATATTGACACCATGCTTAATAACAATTGGGATAAAATAGATGATACCATAGGTGATATTCAGAACGAATTATCATCAGATAGTATAAAAACGACCTATGAATACAATATCAATACCAATGCGTTTACAGATATAGAAAAAAGCAAGCTGGCCGGTGTTGAAGCTAATGCAAATAACTACCATCACCCAGCAACACATCCGGCATCGATTATAAATGAAGAAGTAGATAGAAAGTTTATCACCGACTCAGAGAAAACGAAATTAGCAGGTATAGAATTAGGTGCTGAAGTCAACAACCTATCTGATACTAATGCGGCAGATTTAACTGATGGAGGAGACAGCTCGTTGCATTATCATTCCAATGATAGAAATAGAGCAAACCATACAGGAT
>JAKSCF010000412.1 GCA_022360735.1 Clostridia bacterium | reverse complement strand
TTCTTTCCGCTATCCATATTTTGCAGTATTGAAATTTTCCGCTTTTCTTTTAATATAAGTCCGCATACAGAGGGCTTAAATACACCCCTTCTTTCCAAATCATAAACATTCTCTCGCATAACTTCTTGTCTTTTTGATATTGCAGACTCTTCAAAAGCTTTGTTAACTCTTAAAGTGATCCCTTCTCCATCCGTTACATAAATGCTGTCCGGACTGCTTTCAAATATATGATTCAGCTCTAAACTTGAATTTATGATAACCTCAACAGCATTTATCGTTCCGGTAATATCTTCTTCTAATTTAGAAAGCTTGTCCACTTCTGGTAATCCAAATCCAATAGTCGAAATTGTTTTTTTATATTTTTTCACTTTTTTATGTATTTCATCATAGAATTCTTTATATTTCATTAAACGATCATTATCATATTTTTTCATCTGATTACTCCTAAAAAATACTTGTAAATGTTAGTATTTGACCATTACTTGCTATTCTAATATACTCATTTGCTTAAAATCTTTTTGTGAAACAATTCTTGCATGCTTAAAGAGGGTTGAATCCCCATTTCTTTATTAAGTCTTTCCTTATATTTCTCGTAAATCCCAATACTTGATACCGTATCTCCCATTTGCTGTTTAATATAAATAAGCCTTTTAACCGCTTCTTCTGAAAGTGCTTCTCTTTCAATTATACTTTCAATGGCATCACATGCTGCCTTATATTTTTTTTCTTTTAAATAGATATCTGCAAGACTGTTTTGTATTTTTTCAAATGTCTTATAAAACCAGGCCCTTGCCTCAAGCAACCAATCATACGCCTTATTCTCCATGTACGCGCCTTTATATAATCTGGATACTTGTTCCATGTCATCTGTTATCATTCCTTCAAATAAATACTTATTGGCAATATGGGTAAAATCCAATGCGTCACAACGTACTCTTTTAAGGTTGATCATATAATTATCTCGTTCTCGCAATAAAATATCTTTAATACCTCTCTGAGCAAAAGTATTACGTAAGTAAGTACAAGTCACCCTAAAATTGTTAGCAGCATTTTTAGAATTCAATTCAGGCCAAAGGGCATCCGTGATGATTTCTTTTGACATGGGTTTTCCCTGATAATGTATGAGTAGTGCAAAAAGTTCTTCTGTTTTAGATGTCCTCCATCGTAAAATATCTTCTTCATTACCACAAGGGCAACATATAAACTGCCCAAAACATCTTACCATAAAAACATTTGACTTTACCTCATTGGTCTCACGCCCCAGCTTCCTTACTATGTAATCGATCTGCTTTTTCACTTCAGCTTTATCCAAAGGCTTGAGCAGATACCCTGTAGCGTGAATCTGAAAAGCATCTAAAGCATATTGATCGTGAGCAGTTATAAATACAACCTCAATATTAGGATTTTCTTTGGTCAATTTATCTCCTAATTCCAACCCTCTCATTAAGGGCATTTCAATATCTAAAAAAGCTATGTCGACAGATTGATTTTTAATAACTTCAAATGCATCCTGAGCTGTAGTAAATGTCCCTATCACTTGAACACGCTCATCTTTTTCTATTATTCGTTCAAATCGATCTAAAGCTTTTCTTTCATCATCTACAGCAATTACCTTCAGCATAAAAAATCCCTTTCTTATTATCTATCTCTCGTTTTCATCATTCTATTTTGCCTTAATTATACAGTCATTTTAACTTTTTTTCCACTTTATATATTTTAGCATATTGTACTTTAAGCAGCTTCTCAAATTAGACTGCCAAAGGAATACCCATTATCAGCTCAGGCCATATTGGGTAAAAATTTTACGACCCTGCACAAAAGTACAGGGTCGTAGATGTTTGTATTAATGATACAGTTTACTCTTCGTCTTCTTCGTCTTCATCATCTTTTGATTTACTATCCTTATATTCATCCACTTTCGTTTTAACATTTTGGATAGCATCTTCAGTCATATTTTTGACTTCATCAAATACATCGTCGGCTTTATTTTTGATATCATCAAACTTATCATTTGCAATTTCACTAAAGTCGACCACTTCTCCATCTTCTTTAATAATTTCAATTTTACACTTTGTCATCATTGCAGCTATTGTACCGCCGATTGCCGGCCAAGGTGCCAATGCCATACCTATAATACCGGCATTCACAGGAATATTAAGGATCACTTCATCATCTTTTTTGAAAACAATTTTTGAAACATTGCCTTTTTTAACAAACTCTTTTAATTTTTCAACAATCTCATTTTCTTCCATAAATTTAAATTTATTTTTGCCATCAATGTTTTCTTCTATGTATATGATTGCATCCACAACATTTCCTTTAGCGTGTTCCAAAGCTTCTTTAGCTTCCTTATAACTAACACCCGTTCGGTCCTTCACCAATTCAATTTTTTCTAAGGAAATATCCAAATTCAACACCACCTTCATATTTTATTTTTTGATAACAATTTATAAACAGGTATTTAAAAAATTGACGCTTTTCATATTATTTATTTCCATATGATGCTTTAAATATAACTGCATGAAAGTATTTAATTTTTTAAGTACCATTTTATCTAAAGATAGTTTTTCCAACTCTTTTATAGAGTGCTGTTCTATATATTTCATTACTTCTATTATAATATGATCTAAGCTTAAAATCAACGTATTGTTGTCTCTGCATGATTCACATAAAAGGCTGCCCTCTACTATACTAAAATCTTTTGTATTTTTATCGCCGCACCTTATGCATTCTAAAAATTGTGGCATGATACCATTATATGATAAAGCCTTAATTTCGTACGCCCTGACAATCATTAAATAATCTTTTTTTCTTGATTCTATTACGTTTAAAAAATCAAGTAATAAATTAAATATTTTATTATCCGGTTGATGTTCAGCCAGTATTTTATCCGTAAATTCTAAAATGTAAGAACTGCATGCATATTTATCTATATCTTCTCCAATCTTATAAAAGCTCTTGATAACTTCTCCTTGATTCATATTATAGATATCTTTACTCTGATAGAGCATATATTTTCCATAATTAAAGGGCTGGAGAATTGCAGATGATTTACTTTTCGTATGGTAAGTCGTTGTAGATGCAACGCTTACTTTCCCAAGCTTTTGAGAAAATAATACGATTATTCTTCTATCATTCCCTGTTTTTATCTGCTTTAAAACGATACCATTGGTTTGAATAACCATCAAAATCTCCTATTATCTGTAATAACCAAAGTTTTTCAAATTCCCGCTGTTTTCTCTCCAATTAGGCCTTACCTTAACCCAAATCTCAAGGAACACTTTTGTTCCTAAAAGTGCCTCTATTTCTATTCGTGCACTTTTTCCTATTCCCTTTAATTTTCGTCCTTCTTTTCCAATGATGATACCTTTATGGGATTTCTTTTCGCAATATATATCTGCCTGTATATTGATGATATCTTTTTTTTCTTTCATCGAGGTAATGTCTACGGCTACGCCGTGAGGGACTTCATCTTGTAAATATTGGAGTGTTTTTTCTCTAATAATTTCTCCTACTAAGAACTTTTCATGTTGGTCTGTAAGGATATCCTCCGGAAAAAACATTGGACCCTCAGGTACCGTTTCCTTTAGTTGTTCTATTAACTCTGCTACATTTTTTCCTGAAAGTGCAGAGACTCCAAAAATATCTTGAAAAGTATTCATTTTGTCATACGCATGGTATATTTCTTCAAATTTTTTGGGTTCTATTAAATCTATTTTATTAATAATTAAGAATTTAGGCGTCTTAACATTTTTAAGTGCTTCTAAGACGTATTCATCACCAGGCCCAAAGTCTGCCCTTTCATCAACGATTAACAATATAATATCCACTTCTTCAAGTGTTCTTAGCGCCATATCCGTCATATATTCGCCTAGTTTGTTTTTGGGCTTATGTATGCCCGGTGTATCGATAAAAATAAGCTGGGCATTATCTTCCGTATACACGCCTCTAATAGCATTTCTGGTCGTTTGAGGTTTGTCTGACATAATGACAATCTTCTCACCTAATATTGCATTCATCAACGTTGATTTTCCAACATTAGGTCGACCTACAATTCCTATAAATCCAGATTTATACTGCATCTGTGCCCTCCTTATGACCTAACAGAAATTTTTAATTTTATTATAATCTAAATCCTTTTGGTAAAAGCTCCGAAATTTTATATGTTATCATTTGTTTATTTTCATCTAACATTATAATTCTAATATCACTGCCAAACTCAAATATAAATTGTCTGCATATGCCGCATGGAAATGACGGCACATCATCACTGCCGCAAACTGCAATGGCTTCAAAATCTCTATATCCTTCAGAAACAGCTTTTACAATAGCTGTTCTTTCACCGCATATGGTTGCACCATAAGATGAATTTTCAACATTGCATCCCTTAAAAACTTTTCCGCATTTTGTGAGAACAGCTGCACCTACCTTATATTTAGAATATGGTGAGTAGGATTTCTGCATTGCCTCAACGGCCATGTCATAAAGTTCTTGATCTTTCATTTTTTATCACCTTTCTTCATCTTGGTTTTGAGTATCCATTATTGTATTTTCATAAGCATTGAGTTTAGTGCTATAATCAGGAGACAATATTCCTGCACTGACAATAAGCTTAATTGCTGTATCTACCGGCATTTTAAGATGAATTAAATTTCTATCCGGAATCATAACA
>JAKSCF010000567.1 GCA_022360735.1 Clostridia bacterium | reverse complement strand
TCATACTATTAATCATTAAAAAACCTGTATATTCAAATGATATTGTACCAATAGATATTTTTTCTGCCTCAGCCATAGGCAATTGGGCACTGCAAAGCACACTTATTGTCATGGTAGGTTTTTCTATTGCTGTATTTGCAGGCGTTATAAGCGGCAGTTCAATACTTCAAACCATATTTGGATTTGGGTTTTTATTTATTGCACCTGCAACTATTCTGCTATTTGTGGCATATTTTGAAAAGTTTTTATTCGGCTTCACTACGACTTCAAAATTTGATCAATTAATTGTTAACATATCACCTATTGTTTCAAAAATTGATTCCCTTAAAAACTTTTATAATACGAAATGCATGATATGGTATATTGCTTTAACGCTTATTATGTTTGTCATTTCATATTGGCTTTATACCAGAAGGCAATTAGAGCGTGCCACAGAACCTATCGCTTTTGATCTGTTAAAACCTATATTTAAATATTGTGTGGCATTTTGCGGTATGACCGTATTAGGTCTATATTTTATGCAGTTAGGTGAAAATGAAACATTCAGTATGTATACAGGCTTTTTTATCGGCTCACTGGTCTCTTACATCATTGCTGAAATGATTGTGCAAAAAAGTATCTGGGTGTTTAAAAATTTAAAAGGATATTTCATTTTTCTAATCATTGCTGCATTATTCATTGTTTCCATACAGACAGATGTACTGGGTTATGAAAAACGCCTTCCGGATATCAGTAAAGTTGAAAGCATCTATATCGGCTCTTCATCTTATAGAATGGAAGAGAATTTTGAACCATTAACGACACCTGAAAACATTGAACAAGGATATTTATACCATCAATCCATCATCGATAATCGAAAAGTATTAGAAGAAGAAATAGATGGTTACTATAATTCTGTGTGCATCGGGTATAACTATTCGGATGGTAAGAAACTGGTAAGACAATATCGACTTCCACGAGAATTTGTAAGCCATAACCCATATATGAAAGAAGTCTTTGAATCTGAAGAATATAAGCTAACAACAGACCCCATATTTAAAATAGATATCGACAACATAGATTTTTTGGATATAGATCCTGAATTAGATCATCATCATGAACCTATTCGTATTATAGATCGTAATGAAATAAATGAGTTTTGGAGAGTTTTAAACAATGACATCCTTAATGAAACATATGAAGAACACTACGACACTCTTATAGATTTAGGGCAAGTAGACTTAAAGTGGAAAAAATCCAGAGAAGAAATAGCCGATGACTTTGAAAAAGATTATTATTACTATTCCCCTATTATTAAACAATCTTACACCGCAACCATAGAGTGGCTAAAAGCACACGGCTACATGGATAAGATAATTGTGACACCGGAGGAGGTCTCCTATATCACTATCACCAAGTATCTTGACGATAATGATGAAATATATACTAAAGAAGTAGAACAATATAGTTATGATCCTTCTGTTATACCGGAAGCAACAGAACAGCTGATGGTCATAACAGATAAAGATTATATACAAACTATTCTAACAAAACTTGAGAAAGCATACTATAGCAAGAAAGGAGGTTATAACGTAACCATAGTGTTAAATCAAGGTGCTGAAAGATATATTCATCACGGTTATTTTGAGCTGGAATCAGCACCACAATTTATTAAAAACTACTTTGATTAAAATTTAATTTTACGATCAACCTAAAATGAACCAAATGAAACCAAAAAAGGTTTTGGGCCACTATCACCCAAAACCTTTTTTTTAATATTTCCCAAATCCACTAGCATCTAATGAAATCAACAAATCGTCGCTCTTTTTAGCGGCTATGACCGGTTGGCCTTTAGTCAATGTACTTATTTTATTGTAATTCTCTGGGGTTTTAATCAATTTAAATTCTTGAATCAGTGCTTTTAACATCTGGGCCTGCCCTGCCATTTCTTCACTTGCCGAAGCACTTTCTTCTGATGTAGCCGTATTATTTTGTGTTACATCTGATATTTGTTCTACACCTTTATTGATTTCTGATATAGCATCTGCTTGTCCATTGGATGCATCAGCAATAGTTCCTACTATATCAACCGCATCCGATATTCCCATGACAATTTTATTTAAAGCTTCTGCAGTATCATTGGCAATTTTATAGCCTTCTTCAACTTTGTTAATAGAACTATCGATTAACACGGTTGTTTCCTTAGCTGCTTTAGCACTCCTTGCTGCTAAATTTCTAACCTCTTCCGCCACCACTGCAAAACCTTTGCCGTGCTCACCTGCTCGTGCTGCCTCAACCGCTGCATTGAGGGCTAAAATATTAGTCTGAAATGCTATATCATCAATAACCTTTATGACACTTTCAATGCTTTTTGATGACTCTTTGATTTCATTCATAGCAGACAGCATTGCAACCATCTGTTGGTTACCGTTTTGAGCATCTCCTTTTGCATCTATAGAAATTTTATTGGCCTTATCTGCATTGACTGCATTTCCTTTTGTTTTTTCTGTTACTTCTGCTAAAGTAGCACTGATCTCTTCAACTGAGCTGGCTTGTTCAGACGACCCTTGTGACAATGTTTGACTGGTTGCAGCGACTTGGTCTGCACCTGCCTCAACTTGAACTGCGGCTGAATTAATTTCTTCTAGAATGTTGTTAAATTGCTTTAATATGTAATTGATAGATGTTTTAATGGTGACAAAATCACCTAAGTAATCACGATCTATGCCTATGGTTAAGTCCTTATTAGCCATCTGCTCTAATATACCGGATAACTCATCAATGTATGATTTTATTTGCCCGGTACTGGTTGTTAAACTTTGATTAATTTTATTAAAGTTTTCCGCTATCTCCTGGGTATCCTCATCTGCTTCAGCTACTTCAGTAACAATATCCAGTTGTCCTTTTGCTAAAGCATCCAGATTATCAATTAATTTTTCTACTTCATGGCTTTGGAATTCAGCCTGCTTTTCAGCAATTTCCATTTGTGCTTTTATTTTTTGAGCTTGTTTTTCTGCTTCTCTTTGAGCCTGCTTTATATCTGTTTGATCTTGTATAACTTCCATAGCACCTACCACATTACCATCTAAATCCCGCATGGGCACACCCGTATAGGATATTTCAAGATCACTGCCTTCCGGATGTGCATCGGTTTCTTCTGTCACACCTTTATTCAATTTGATTGCTCTTGCACATGCACACTGTTCTGTATTACAATGTGATGTATTGAACAAATTAGAACATTGCAGCCCGCCTACCTCTTCTTGTGCCTTCCCGGCTATAGAAGCCCCGGCAGCATTTAAATACCTTATTTTCAAATTATTATCCAACATCATAACAGGCATTGGTATATTATCGATATGTTTTACAAAGACATCTACGATAATATTCATTCTTTCTATAAAGGTTTTGAAACCTCCTTGGAATTTGCTTTCATCTGCTCTTGTATTCAGTTCGCCTTTAATGGTCGCTTGTGTCAAAGCATTTGCTTCAGACGCAAGTGCTCTAATACTTTGTGTAACCACCCTAAAAGAATCTGTTACTTGGCCTACTTCATCTTTTGAAACATAGTCCACATCAACCTCCAAATCGCCTGAAGATAACCTTAAGGCAGCATCTTTTAACATCACGATGGGTTTACTTATGGCTCTGCTTATTATAAAAGCAAGGAAAATTGCTGTAATGCCACTTAATACTAATAGGATTCCCATTCCTATCATAACGCTTTGTGATGTTTCCGTATTGCTATGGGAAGTATTTTTTGCCCCTTCTACTTTTGTAACCAATATCTCTTCCATTAATTCTTGTAAAACCGTACCGGACTCTGCAGCATCGCCATTAATAATCCTCACAGCTGCCTCATCATTTCCTGCTTCAATATTAAACACGGCAAGATCTACTTGATCAAAAAATTCAACTAATGTTGAATTGAATTTGTTAAAAATTACGACTTCTTCTTCCGATATAAAAAGAGGTTCAATTCTTACAACATCATCGAATAATTCTTCCTTTACAGCTTTTAGTTCTTCTATTGTTTCATTTCTTTCTGCTTCATTTAAATTTAAAATCTTATTTAAAGCAACACGAACTGTTTTAATGTCCGAAGTCATCTCACCCATTTCACCTAAAGGAACTGTATAATTTTCATATAAGTTAGTACCATTATCATCCAGCTCTTTTAAATTATAAATACCTACAATACCTACAACAAAAGTTATTAAAGTAATAATCATAAACCCAATCATTATTTTTCTTGATATCTTTAAATTTTTTAACATTGCCCAACCTCCATTCATCTTTAAAGGATCCTCAATGCCATATATACCCACTTTTTGATTTAGCAAACATCACTCAAAAAAATCATTTGACATCTTTCGACATTGATGTTAACTTGCTTATCGAATTATCCTGAAAAGTTTACATTGTTTTGATTTTTTTTATTAAATTTATGATAAACTAATAAAAAATCAAATTAATTCTGAAAAAGGTACTCAGGTGATAAGATGGGGATATCCAAAGAAAATTCGCTTTTAACGTCAAAGCCCGAAAACTGTTCATCCATAGAAAAAGAGAATAACGATGAACAATCCAACTTTTTCTATAACTTATTGGAGAGCATTCCTAATCCAATCTGTTATAAAGACACTAATTCTATTTTTCGCTACTGCAATTCTGCTTTTTGTAATCTAATAAAAAAAGAAAAAAAAGATATCATTAATCATTCTATCGATGAATTAGATGGTACCAATGAGCGTTTAATAAATACCTTAAGTTCAGGTGATTTGACGCTACTTCAAACAAAAAGCAGCAAGTCCATTGAAGCCAAGATGAAAAATTCTAATGGTGAATATAGTCATGCAATCTTTAATAAAGCAGTCGTTCTTAACGATGACAACGAAGCAGAAGGCATCATAATGATTATTAATGATATTACGGAACAAGTGAAATCCAAAGAAAAAGTAAAACGGCTTAATCAACTAAAAGATATTGCTTTAGATATTAATAATTTCATTATGGAGAAAAACAGCCTGGAAGAATTATATGACTCAATCTTAAAAAAAATCCTAAATTATAACGATCATGCTGACTTGGGCTGCTTAATATTAAGGGATAAAGATGATACTTTTACAATTTCAGCATCCGTTGGTTATTCTGAAGAAGATGTAAAAAGATTCAGCTTTAAACTTAAAAAATCATTTCAGTGGATAACAACTAAGGGTAATATTAAAAATACTATTATTATCAACGATTTACAAGAAATTTTTAAAAAGCACAACATTCCTTCACTTAATTCGGCTGAAGGTAGAAAAGTTCATTCTTCTATTAGCACACCCATTATTATCGATGGCGAATTATACGGTTTGTTAAATATCGATAGCTGTCAAAATTATGTTTTTGATGAGAATGATTTGTCCATGATGGAATATCTTCGCAGTCAGTTAGTGATTGCCATCAGCAAATTCCAGCTTTATGAAAGTATTATATATCTTTCTGAGCACGATCCTAAAACCAATCTTTATAATCGAGGTCACTTTGACAAATTATTTGAAATCGTTAGAGAGCGTGCCGTCAGATACGATGAAAATTTTTTAGTGGTCTTATTTGATTTAAACGGCCTAAAAAAAGTCAATGACACGCTAGGACATCTTGCCGGAGATGAAATCATTCTACATTTTTCCAATACGCTTAAAAACTGGATTCGAACTTCTGATATTTTAGCGCGCTATGGCGGAGATGAATTTATAAGCATCCTGTTTCATGCAGAAAAAAATGATGTCTTAGATCGGCTGGAAAAACTGAGAATCCAATTTGAAGAGAACCCTATAGAATACGAGGGCGAAAAAATCATATGCAGCTTCAGCTATGGCATAGCAGAATTTCCTCACCATGGCACCACTTACGATAAGCTGGTAGAAGTTGCAGATACTCAAATGTATTTGTATAAGAGGTATTTGAAAAAAGGGCGAAAATAATGAAGGAGCGATTGTATTCGCTCCTTCATTTATCTTAGTTTTAATTAAATTTAATCGTAAAAATCATATTTTTTACGATGATTTTCTTCTACACATTTTACTAGTCTATCTGAATCATCCGTATCGTAAAAGTATCCTTCTATATCTGCATCATCAAAGTAATTTTCATCTTCAATTTCATCATATATATCTGCCATAAAATCCTCTATGTCGTCTTTATCTAAGTCATCCCACTCATCATCATAATCATCCAAATCTATATTGATAAAAAATTTAATATCATCTTCATCTCCATCTAATTCAATATATAGATCATCGTTATCAATATCGTCAAGTCTTCCAAAGTCGTTATCTATGAGCTTTTCGTTGAGTTCATCTTCAAAATCTCCCACATCATTTTTACCTTCCACCGGTTTTCCTTCAAATGATGTATAAAATTCCACCACAGTCCTAGAACCGTCCTTTACAAATCCTCTTATATCAGCATCATCGATGTTATCCTGAATCTCTTCACAAACATCTTTATAAATCGTCTTTCTCCTACCTGATGAAAGGTTGTCCTCCCAGTCATCTTTGTCCGTATCAATTTTTACAACCACTTTGTTATTTTTATAAGATAAACTATATTCTAAATCAACATCATTATATTCATCATAGTCATCATTTAAATCATCTTCAATGTCATCTAATTCATCATCAATGTCATCATCATCGTCATCATCATTATAATTATAATTGTTTCTGCTGCTCGCTCTTCCTATCGTTCCATCGTTTAAAACACCTTTAAGCACATTTAGTTTAT
>JAKSCF010000565.1 GCA_022360735.1 Clostridia bacterium | reverse complement strand
GTAGAAGGTTTTTCATTAACTCCAAAACAGGAAAATGAAAATAAAATTGAAGATAAAGATGCAGTTGAAGACGATGCCCTAAATGAAAATGATGATAGTGATTTAATAGGAAATGACGATTTTGAAGAAGCGGATGAAGTAGAAGAGACGGATTTAATAGAAGACGACTTTGCAGATGAAGATGAATTTTAAAGATTTTAAAATAATTTAGGAAGGGAGCGAGCCCCCTTGTACGAACTCAATAACTTTGAATCATTAAAAATAGGTCTTGCATCACCTGAGAAAATAAGAAGCTGGTCCAAGGGTGAAGTCAAAAAACCTGAAACTATCAATTATAGAACACTTAAACCTGAAAAAGAAGGTTTGTTCTGTGAAAAAATATTTGGGCCTACTAAAGACTGGGAATGCCACTGTGGAAAATACAAAAGAATACGATACAAAGGTATTGTTTGTGACCGATGTGGCGTTGAAGTCACTAAATCAAAAGTAAGAAGAGAAAGAATGGGACATATTGAATTAGCAGCGCCTGTATCTCATATTTGGTATTTTAAAGGGATACCAAGCAGAATGGGGTTAGTTCTGGATATGTCACCAAGATCATTGGAAAAGATTTTATACTTTGCATCATATGTGGTTACAGATGCAAAGGATACACCTTTATCATATAAACAATTATTAAGTGAGCAGGAGTACAGGGAATATAAAGACAAATATAAGAATGGTTTCAAAGCAGGTATGGGAGCTGAAGCGATTAAAGAACTGTTGGCAGATATAGATCTTGAAAAACTTGCTGTAGACTTAAGAAAAAAATTGAAAGATAGTACCGGTCAGAAAAAAGTAAGAACCGTAAGAAGGCTTGAAGTTGTAGAAGCACTAAGGCAATCCGGTAATAATCCGGAATGGATGATATTAGAAGCGATTCCTATTATACCTCCGGACCTTAGACCTATGGTACAGTTGGATGGAGGACGATTTGCTACTTCTGACCTAAATGATTTGTATAGACGTGTTATTAACAGGAATAACCGGTTGAAAAGGTTATTGGATCTTGGCGCACCTGATATCATTGTAAGAAATGAAAAAAGAATGCTCCAAGAAGCTGTCGATGCATTAATAGATAATGGTAGAAGAGGTAGACCTGTAACAGGTCCCGGTAATCGACCATTAAAGTCATTATCAGATATGTTGAAAGGTAAGCAAGGACGATTTAGACAAAACCTGCTTGGAAAGCGTGTTGACTATTCAGGACGTTCTGTAATTGTAGTTGGACCTGAGCTTAAATTCTACCAATGTGGCTTACCTAAGAAAATGGCCCTTGAACTATTCAAGCCGTTCATTATGAAAAGGTTGGTTGAAGATGGGCTTTCTCATAATATAAAAAGTGCTAAACGTATGGTTGAAAGAGTACGAACAGAAGTATGGGATGTATTGGAAGAAGTCATCAAAGAGCATCCGGTACTGTTAAACCGTGCACCCACATTGCATAGATTGGGAATTCAAGCTTTTGAACCCATATTGGTTGAAGGAAAAGCCATTAAGCTTCATCCTTTAGTTTGTACAGCATATAATGCCGACTTTGACGGTGACCAAATGGCAGTTCACGTTCCCCTTTCAGTTGAAGCGCAATCAGAAGCAAGATTCTTGATGCTTTCTGTTAATAATATTCTTGCACCGAAAGACGGCGCGCCGATTACAACGCCAACTCAGGATATGGTGCTTGGCAGCTATTACTTGACGGTTGAAGTAGAAGGTGAAAAAGGCGAAGGAAAGATATTTAAAGATTTCGATGAGATGCTGATGGCATATAGAACGGGAGCTGTTGGCCTTCATGCCCGAGTTAAAGTAAGAAAAACTGGTGTAGGTGGAGAAGCTCCAAAGCTCGTAGAATCTACTGTTGGAAGATTTATTTTCAATGAAAAAATTCCTCAAGATTTAGGGTTTGTCAATCGAAATAATGATAAGCATTCACTTGAGGTGGATTTCTTATGTGATAAAAAACGATTAGGTTTGATTATCGATAAATGTTTTAGAAAGTTAGGAAATACTGAAACCGCTAAAATGCTTGATCATATTAAATCTATGGGATTCCATTACTCTACTATTGGTGCCATTACCATTAGTATATCGGATATGAAAATCCCTGAAGAAAAAAATATGATCTTATCAGAAGCAAATGAGCAAGTAGATAAGTATGAAAAAGCATATAGAAGAGGTCTTATTTCTAACGAAGAAAGATATGAAAAAGTTATCCAAACATGGCAGCAAGCAACAGAGGAAGTAGCTGACGCATTGATGGGTACTCTTGGAAAATTGAACAACTTATTTATTATGGCACACTCAGGCGCAAGAGGAAGTAAGAGCCAGATTCGCCAGATTGGCGGTATGCGTGGTCTGATGGCTAATGCATCAGGTCATACCATTGAGATACCCATTAAGTCAAACTTCCGTGAAGGATTATCTGTATTAGAGTACTTCATTTCAACCAATGGAGCTAGAAAAGGGTTGGCGGATACAGCTCTTAGAACAGCTGACTCGGGTTATCTCACAAGACGTCTTGTGGATGTTAGCCATAATGTAATAATAAGAGAGATTGATTGTGGTACTTCCAATACGGTAGAAGTTAAAGCTTTTGTAGACGGAAAAGAAGTCATTGAACCACTAAAAGATAGAATTAACGGTAGATTTGCCGGAGAAGATATTGTTAATCCTAAGACAGGAAAAGTCATTATTAAGGCACAAGATATTATTCGAGAAGAAGAAGCAGAAACAATAGAAAAAGCCGGAGTAGAAATTGTTAAAATTCGATCAGCTTTGACATGCAAAACGCGCAATGGTGTTTGTTCTAAGTGCTACGGTAAAAACCTGGCAACAGGAGAACTGGTTAACATAGGAGAATCCGTAGGAATTATTGCAGCTCAATCCATTGGAGAGCCGGGGACACAGCTGACCATGAGAACTTTCCATACAGGCGGGGTTGCAGGCAGCGATATCACTCAAGGTTTGCCAAGGGTTGAGGAGCTCTTTGAAGCCAGAAAGCCAAAAGGTTTGGCTGTTATTTCTGAGATTGCCGGTGTTATCACCATTAAAGGAACCAAAAGAAATACCGAGATTATGGTAACTGGGAATAATGGTGAAGAAGGCAAATATAATATTCCTTATGGATCTAGATTAAAGGTCAAGGACGGCGATTATATTAACGCTGGGGATGAACTTACCCAAGGTTCTATTAATCCTCATGACATTTTAAGAATTAAAGGCATTGAAGGTGTTTATCAATATCTGGTAAAAGAAGTACAAAGGGTATACAGGCTACAAGGTGTAGATATCAATGATAAGCACATAGAAGTGATTGTAAGTCAAATGTTATCTAAGATTAAGATCGAAGAAGCCGGCGACACACATTTATTACCCGGCGGTCTGTATAATATGCACGAATTTGAAGAAGCTAATGAACAAGCGACTGGTGGAGGCGGCGAATCTGCAAAAGGAAAAGCGACACTTCTTGGAATAACCAAAGCATCACTGGCCACCAATTCTTTCTTATCAGCGGCTTCATTCCAGGAAACTACCAGAGTGTTAACGGATGCAGCGATCAAAGGTAAGAATGATCGACTAATGGGATTAAAGGAAAATGTAATCATTGGTAAGTTAATTCCTGCCGGTACGGGAATGAAAAGATACAAGCATATTGCTATAGAACATGACGATATGACTGACATGACCATAGATACTGAGGAAATCATTTGACAGCGATAAATGTTGGTGATATACTACTGTAGTGCATTATGGGATGTAGTGGAAAAATAATATACAGTTCAAAAATATTAAGGGAAATTGTTCAATAAGTCATTGATTGTACAATTTTCCCTTATCAATGTTTAGGAGGTATCCTAATGCTTTCCGAATACAGGATAAAAGGACTGTTAGTAGTTGGTACTAAACAAACGTTAAAATCACTAAAGGAAGATCGAGTAATAGAACTATATATTGCTCAAGATGCAGAAAATTACGTGATAAGAGAAATCAAAGAAATGGCTGAAAAAAAGAACATTCAGATAACGCAGGTTGCCTCTATGAAAAAACTAGGTAAAAACTGCGGCATCTCGGTGGGTGCGGCAGTAGCAGGCATCCTGAAAGAGTGATTTAAGATATAATTTGAAGGAAATTTTGTGTTAAAATTGAGATCAAATGATAAATCTTGAATCATAATGCATGGTTATAGTAAAACTATAATATATATACAAATCAAAAAGGAGGTGTAAAAACCAATGCCAACCATTAATCAGTTAGTAAGAAAAGGAAGAGAAAAGACAGAATACAAGTCGACTTCACCTGCACTTTTAAGAGGTTTTAACTCTCTAAAAAGAGTTCCTACAGAAATTAACGCTCCTCAAAAAAGAGGTGTATGTACTTCCGTAAAAACGGTTACTCCTAAAAAGCCTAACTCTGCATTGAGAAAGGTTGCCAGAGTTCGTCTTACTAATGGTATTGAAGTAACAGCTTATATTCCTGGAATAGGACACAATTTGCAGGAACATAGTGTTGTGTTAATCAGAGGAGGAAGAGTAAAAGACCTTCCTGGTGTTCGATACCACATTATTAGAGGTACGTTGGATACAGCTGGCGTGGCTAATAGGAATCAAGCTCGTTCTAAGTATGGAGCTAAAAGACCAAAGAAATAATTAAATCGGTAGTGCACCTCAACTGAGGGTTTATATATATATTAGATATATGCACAGCGATAGCATTGCTATCGAGTACCGATGAACAAATTTATGTTTAAGGAGGGAAGAGAAGTGCCAAGAAAAGGAAATACGCCAAAGAGAGAAATGCTTCCAGATCCTGTACATGGAAGCAAAGTAGTTGCTAAATTAATTAATAATATCATGCTTGATGGAAAAAAAGGAACTGCTCAAAGAATTGTTTACAATGCATTTGAAACCATCAAAGAGACGACGGGAAATGATCCTTTGGAAGTTTTCGATAAAGCAATGAATAATATTATGCCGGTATTAGAAGTAAAGGCTAGACGTGTGGGTGGTGCCAACTATCAAGTGCCAATCGAAGTAAGACCTGAAAGACGTCAAACGCTTGGATTGAGATGGTTAACCAAATATACACGTGCTAGAGGCGAAAAAACAATGCAAGAAAGACTTGCCAAGGAGATCATGGATGCTGCCAATAATACTGGAGCTTCTGTGAAGAAAAAAGAAGACACACATAAAATGGCTGAAGCTAATAAAGCATTTGCACATTATAGGTGGTAATATAAAGTTTAAATTTAGTATTGTAGGAAAGGAGGGATCACTTTGTCTAGACAATTCCCCTTAGAAAAGACCAGAAATATTGGGATTATGGCCCATATTGATGCTGGAAAAACAACGACAACGGAAAGAATTCTATTTTATACCGGAAGAACACATAAATTGGGAGAAGTACATGAAGGGGCAGCTACCATGGACTGGATGGAGCAGGAACAGGAAAGAGGTATTACCATTACTTCTGCTGCAACTACTGCTCAATGGAAAGATACACGAATCAATATTATTGATACGCCAGGCCATGTTGACTTTACCGTAGAAGTAGAAAGATCTCTTCGAGTTTTAGATGGATCTGTAGCAGTTTTTTGTGCAAAAGGCGGGGTGGAACCCCAATCAGAAACGGTTTGGCGCCAAGCTGAAAAATATCAAGTGCCTAGAATGGCATTTGTGAATAAAATGGATATTATGGGCGCAGACTTTTATAATGTAGTTCAAATGATGAAAGATAGGTTAAAAGCCAATGCAATACCTATTCAGCTCCCTATAGGAAAAGAAGATCACTTTGAAGGTATTGTTGACCTTGTAGAAATGAATGCAAGGATTTACAAAGACGATTTAGGTAAGGTAATTGATATTGTAGATATTCCAGAGGATATTATGAATGATGCAGAAGAATGGAGAATGAATCTACTTGAATCGGTTGCTGAAGCTGACGAAGAATTGATGATGAAATACCTTGAAGGTGAAGAAATACCAACGGATGAACTAAAAACAGCTATTAGAAAAATGACAATAGATAATGAAATTGTCCCTGTATGCTGCGGATCAGCATATAAGAACAAAGGTGTACAGATTTTACTGGATGCTATTGTTGAGTATATGCCTTCACCATTAGATATTCCGGCTATTAAAGGAACGACTCAAGATGGTGAAGAAACAATTGAAAGAAAAGCGGATGAAAATATATCTTTCTCTGCTTTAGCTTTTAAAATTATGACGGATCCTTATGTAGGTAAGTTAGCATTTTTTAGGGTTTACTCAGGCAAGTTAAACTCTGGATCATATGTTTATAATTCAACAAAAGGTAAAAAAGAAAGAATAGGCCGCATTCTACAAATGCATGCTAACAGTAGAGAAGAGATTGATACGGTGTATGCAGGAGATATTGCAGCCGCAGTAGGATTAAAAGACACCACTACCGGTGACACATTGTGTGATGATAAAGATCCGGTTATCTTAGAGTCAATGGTATTCCCAGATCCGGTTATTGAAATTGCTATTGAACCTAAAACAAAGGCCGGTCAAGAAAAAATGGGTGTTGCTTTGGCTAAATTAGCTGAGGAAGATCCTACATTCAAAACTTTTACCAATGAAGAAACAGGCCAGACTATTATTGCCGGCATGGGAGAACTCCACTTAGAAATTATTGTTGACAGATTGTTAAGAGAATTTAAAGTTGAAGCCAACGTAGGTAAACCACAAGTTGCTTACAAAGAGACTATATCTGCTCCAGCTGATGTTGACCATAAATATGCTAAGCAAAGCGGTGGCCGTGGACAATACGGACACGTTAAGATTAAAGTTTCTCCATTAGAGCCAGGAGAAGGATACCAATTTGTTAATTCAATCGTTGGAGGAGCTATTCCAAAAGAATATATCCCTAAAGTGGATGATGGTATTAAAGAAGCTATGCAAAATGGTGCATTAGCAGGGTACCCTGTAGTAGATGTTAAGGTAGAGTTGTATGATGGTTCATACCATGAAGTCGATTCATCTGAAATGGCATTTAAGATCGCAGGTTCTATGGCGTTTAGAGAAGCCATGAGAAAAGCAACTCCGGTACTGTTAGAGCCTTATTTCAAGATAGAGGTAGTAGTACCGGAAGAATATATGGGTGATGTTATTGGTGACATCAATTCAAGAAGAGGTAAGATTGAAGGTATGGAAGCTCGTTCAGGAGCTCAAGTTGTAAGAGGCTATGTACCGCTATCTGAGATGTTTGGATATGCAACCGACTTACGATCTAAGACACAGGGTAGAGCAAATTATGTTATGCAGTTTGATCATTTTGAAAAAATGCCGGATAGCTTATGTGAAAAAATTATAAAGAGTTAATAACTTAAGGAGGATAAGGAAATGGCAAAAGCAAAATTTGAAAGAAACAAACCCCACGTAAATATTGGAACAATAGGACACGTAGACCATGGAAAGACAACATTAACAGCAGCAATAACAAAGACATTAAACATAAGACACGGACT
>JAKSCF010000563.1 GCA_022360735.1 Clostridia bacterium | reverse complement strand
GGCGTAATGGATTGATTACGGAACAGAGGGGCACTTCACAAAAATAAAGGAAGTGATTTATATTAGAGTGTTTTTTGCCATCGAATTTAATGATGAAGTAAAAGATTATATTTATGACAGACAAAAAATTGTTAGAGAAATAAGCAAGAAGGGCAACTTTACTTTAAAAAATAACATTCACCTGACTTTAAAATTTATTGGTGAAGTCAATTCCAATGAAATGGATACATTAAAAAAAGCTGTAGATGTAGCCGCAAATCAAAATGCAGCCTTTAAAATCGTAATGGATAAAGCAGGAAAATTTGATAGAGGCAATCAATCCATTGTTTGGATTGGGATAGAGCGAAATAGCAGGCTGGAAAAGATAAATAATGATTTAGAACAAGTTTTATCTCAATGGGGCTATGAAAAAGAAAACAGAAAATTTAAACCTCATATCACCGTAGGCAGGCAAGTGGTCTTTAAAGAACAGGAGAGCCTTTCACACATCTCTGTATCAAAGGCTGCTGTTATTAATAAGATCTCTCTCATGGAGAGCAAAAGGGTAGATGGTGTACTGACCTATGTTCCATTGTATTCTAAAATGTTATTAGAAGATAGGGGATAGGGGAAGTTGGATAGTTGGGTAGTTGGATAGAAGATAGGAGATAGGGGAGAGGAAGTAAAATGAAAAGTTATAAAAAAGAATTGTATTTTGATGTAAAAACCAGAAGAGCTTTTATCAATATAACGCAAGAGGTGAATGCATGTTTAAAAGAAAGTGGTATTCAAGAAGGCATCTTGCTTTGCAACGCAATGCATATCACAGCAAGTGTTTTTATTAATGATGATGAATCAGGCTTACATAGAGATTTTGAAAGATTTTTAGAAAAACTAGCACCGGAAAAGCCTTATAGTCAATACGATCACAATGGTTTTGAAGATAATGGGGATGCCCATTTGAAAAGAACCATTATGGGAAGAGAAGTAGTGGTTGCCATTACAGAAGGAAAGATGGATTTTGGCCCGTGGGAACAAATATTTTACGGTGAATTTGATGGAAAAAGAAAAAAGCGTGTATTAGTAAAAATTATTGGAGAATAAAAAAATCTTCTAAATGAAGATTTTTTGTTTGCAATAAAATACCTAAGTAATGAGTATAATTTAATATAGCTGTGTTTCTATACAGGATATTAGCAGCACCTATGGAAAGGGAGTTGGAGTATGTCTTCTCAAAAACAGGGTTTATTTAAAGAAGCTCAGGAAGCTAGGGTTTTACCCCATTTTATTTTGGTTATTGTATTGGCATTAGCTTTTTTAATAGTGGGTCAAATGCTTGGAGAGGTAATTTTTCAAAACATTTGGGAGTTTGGTGATACCATTCAAGTAAGATTAATGATGTACCTCATTTGCAGTTTTATATTTATTTCTATATTAATATTTCTCTGGGTAAAATGGATTGAGAAAAGAAAGATATCAAGTATTGGTTTTTATAAAAAAGGATTTATAAAGAAATATTTTATAGGATTTGGTATTGGAGTTGCAATGTTTTCTTCTGTAATGCTTCTATTAAGCGTCACTCGACATACCGTAATAGTTGAAAATCCTTCAATGCCTGTAGGGCTCATGTCTATAAGTAGTATTTTAATTGTTCTGCCTGGTTGGATGGTACAAAGTGCTACAGAAGAAATATTATCAAGAGGATGGATGATGAATGTATTAGGAGCCAGATATAATACTGGGCTGGCATTGGGGGTATCTTCTGTTTTTTTCGCGCTATTGCATATTAAAAATCCTAACGTAACTATCATCGCAATACTCAATATTATTCTAGTTGGCTTGTTTTTGGGTATCTATGTTATAAAAACAAATGACTTGTGGGGAGTATGTGGATTACACTGCTCATGGAATTGGTCACAAGGAAATGTTTTTGGACTGCAAGTCAGCGGCTTACAAATTGAAACCGGAAGCATTCTTCAATTAAGACTGGTTGGAGCAGATTGGTTTACAGGCGGAGCATTTGGACCAGAAGGAGGAATCGCAGTTACTCTAATATTAGTAGGCTCCATTATTCTTTTAATTAAAAAATATAATGAAGAAGATTAGACATAAAAAAATATATTACAAATAATTTTGACAATTTCCATTTATTTACTTACATTATAATGATATAATTATTAAGAAAACAAAAATAATCACTCTACTGCCATAGAGTGATTATAAGTATAATTTTAAATTCTATCGCTAGCCATGACTGGCTAGGTATCTTTCATCTATATTATATTTATTATTGCCTTCATTTGTCAATTATTTTTAAAGTATTTGTACAGCTAGTGTTAAAGGCTGTTTTTTTATTAAATAATAAT
>JAKSCF010000547.1 GCA_022360735.1 Clostridia bacterium | reverse complement strand
TTTGTAGGTTTTTTTTCTTGGTCCATTTTGAAAAGCTCACTATTTGCCCATACATCTGCACTGTCCAAAGCAGTATAAATTGGAATATCTCCAATAATCTTAATCCCTCTATTATTCGCATATCTTTTAATATGTTTCCACTGCTCAAAAAAAATGTATTGGATAAATATCCAAAAGCAAACTTCTTCATGTAATAAGTTATGATATTTTTCCATGCATTTTTCATCTCTGTGCTTTATTTTTTCATTCCAAACCATCCATGATTTACCTCTATATCGGTTTTTGACTGCCATATATAGAGCATAATCTTTTATCCACCATTTATTTTCTTTTTGAAAATTTTCAATTTCTTTTTTATAAACGGTTTTACCATGCTTATAAGCTAATCTGAGAACTTGCATCTTGTTTTTTTGAATTTTTCTAAAATCAATCAGTCTTTTATTTTTTCCATAGTCCAAATGCATATAGTCGCTTTTTTTCAATAGATGTCGATCCTCTAGCAGTTCTAAGCTAATCAAAAATGGATTCCCCGCAAAAGAAGAAAAACACTGATAAGGTGAATTACCATATCCTGTTTGCCCCAAAGGGAGTATTTGCCAATATTTTTGACCTATACGTTCTAGAAAATCTATAAACTTGTAAGATTCATACCCCAAAGTACCTATGCCTAAGTCATTTGGTAAAGATGTAATATGCATTAATATGCCACTGCCTCGTTCCATATTCCTCACTTCTTCTATAAAAATTATTGTATCACTATTTTAGAATCTAATATATTTAGGTTGACGCCAATTTTCATATTTATGTATTGATATTTAAAAATTATTATTAAAAAATATCAGGACCTGTTGCACAGTTCCTGATTTTAAAGTTAAATATGTATGGACAAAATAATACATTTTATTTATCCCTCTAATTGTATCACATTAATAGCAATTATCACAATCACTGTTACATTCCTCAAAGTCGCAATCCCATTCATCCCCGTCACAATCACATCTGATTTCTATGGTGCATCCATTTTTATGTTTTTTCACAAAGATTTTGCAGTTTTCTTCACAAATTATATTAATGTTTTGCCGCCCAGAGAAACTGTCCAGCTCAATTTCTTTTTCATCATTTTGATCTTGGTCAATATAGAAGTCTTCACAGTTTTTATTATCTGTCATTAATATTTCACCTCCATATCGTACATTATATGCTAACAGAAAAAACACTGTTCCTATACAAGATACCCGCTATGTGTTTACTAATAAGTCTTAATAAAACTTTATTGGCTTACAATATGGAAAAATATTAAAAAAGATATTTAAACCATAACAGGGTTGATTTAAAAAATCAACCCTTAAAATTCAAGTCAGCCTATTGACATTCGTCACACTCACTGTCTACGCTAAAACCGCCATCTCCACATCTTATAAAGATTCTGCAACCTCTTCTACAGAAAATATTGATATTGCAATTTCTTCGGCGTCTATGATAATCAGCGCTTTCTACTTCTTCGTCATAGCCATCTTCTTGATCCCAGAAGTTTGTAGATACATTTTTAATATCAGTCAAATATTCCACCTCCTCTGTTCGATATATTATATGATAATTCGCGAAACAGAGTTCCTATTTGACATTATATTTATGATTGAATTGGTAAAACTAAAAAAAACAAAAGGCAAAGGTGCTTTCATGAATTTATCTTCTAATTTAAAAGAAAATATAAAAAACATTGAAGCTCGGCTGCCGGTTAAAGAAAGTTTTGATTTAATCAGCCGCAAGCTTTTTTTTGGTGAGATAGAAGCCTATATGATTTTTTTAGATGGCTTTGCCAAAGACATGATCCTATTAAGAATGATTCAGGATCTTCAAAATAAGAACTTTGAAAAAATATCTGATTTTCATAAATGGATAGACAGTAATATTCCTTACATAGAAATTGACACTTTTCAAGATTTTGATTCAATGATACAAGCAGTGCTCTCAGGTGCAACGGTTATTGTTGTTGACGGTCAATCTGAAGGCATTATAGTTGATTCCAGAACCTACCCAGCAAGAGGCCCGGAAGAACCGGAATTGGAGAAAGTTACTCGAGGCTCAAGAGATGGGTTAGTGGAAACCATTATTTTCAATACAGCATTAATTAGAAGGCGCATTCGTGATCCCAAACTGGTTTTTGAAATGAAAACAGTTGGTAAACGTACTAAAACCGATGTTGTCATTTCTTTTATTAAAGATTTAGCCGATGAAGCGTTATTGGAAACATTAAGAAAAAAAATTGATGAGATAGAAATTGATTCTCTGGTTATGGCAGAAAAGTCATTAGAGGAGTTAATCATTAAGAAAAAATGGTATAACCCTATGCCTCAAGCTAGATTTACCGAAAGACCGGACGTGGCTGCAGCCCACTTATTAGAAGGTCATATCGTTATTATCGTAGATACCTCACCCAGTGCTATTATTGTACCTGCAACTTTTTTTCATTTCACACAGCATTCGGAAGATTATTATCAGAATCCTGCTGTTGGCACTTATATTCGTTGGGTACGTTTTTTCTCAATTTTGATTTCTATGGTCTTAACACCCCTTTACTTGGTCATGATATACAATCAACAAAATCTGCCGGATTTCCTTTTGTTTATGATCCCTAAAGAAGATGCATCTATTCCAATATTTGTTCAGCTTTTTTTTCTGGAATTAGGGCTTGATATTTTAAGAATTGCATCTATTCACACACCCAGCGCGCTTTCCACTTCTCTGGCAATTATTGGCGGCCTGATGTTGAGTAGTTTAGCTGTAGATGTAGGCTGGGTTACTAAAGAAGCCGTTTTGTATATGGCCTTAGTTGGCATCGGCACTTTTGCAAACCCAAGTCTTGAATTTGCATTGGCTGTGAGGATGTTTAGATTGGTTACATTGGTTCTGACAGGTATTTTTAAAACCACCGGTTTTATGATAGGTATTATTTTTATGGTTGTCGTTATCTCTACTACAAATTCTATTGGAAATGTAAAATACACCTGGCCTTTGATTCCTTTTAATGGGAAAGCACTATCCAATGTTATATTTAGAAGACCTATTTTAGAGATTAAAAGAAATAAAAAATAGGGTTATTGGCTCACCATCATTTTATACAAATATCTTTTTTTATACTTGATATTGGCTACCAGTCCAATGTGACTCATAAATTTGTAATTGTTTACTCCCCCAAGAATAGATCCTGCAAAGGGTATACTTTGAAGCAATTTAGAGGTTGTAATATACTCAGCTATAACCTCCGATGTGTTTTGTATGGCTTCGTCCAATGTTTGGTCTATGGACTGGTTTGTATCGATACTGTATCCTATTTTGTCTGCAGCTTTGGAGTAGGTGTGTTTTTGTTCTTCTTTTGATACACTCATGGCAATAATATTCAGCATAAATAGTCTTTCTTCTTTCAAATCATAATCAAATCCATAGTTCATAGCTGTCTCATTTAAATGCTTCATTAAAACAGCGATAAAAAAAGGCACATCTGCTACAGCAGTAGCAAGACCCATAAAGCCGACTGCAGCGCCTTCAATCGTAGAAATACCGGTATTGAACAGCGCTTTTATTTTTGCACTTTTCTCTACTGCCCGTAAATTTTTCTTGGTATGGTCTATATTGAAACGATCGATGTTTTTTTGGTATTCCGTTTTCATTTTTTCTATATTATAGGTTTTATCTATGTACTTACCACCTTTTTCAAACACAGATACAAACCCTTTTCTAAATGCCTCTATAAATATTTCTTTTGCATCAAAAGGAAGTTTCTCATTAACATTATCTGCAAGACTTTTGGCTGTTTCTTCAAGAAAATCTCGATTACTTTTCATTAATAATTTTTGCTCTTGTTTAATGGTTTTATTGATTTCCTGCTTGATCAATTTTCTTTTTTTCATGACGCATTAACTCCTTGAACCCCAGATTATTGCTTAAAAGGTTTTGTTTAGGGTTTAATTTTAACATGACTAAGTAATTCATCATCACATAAATTAATTTGCTTTTCATCCTTACATATAACATATAAACATATGGTCATTTTTATGTCATCAAAATATCTTATATACATCCTGCCCTTAAACCATTGAGGTTGAAAATTAACTTTTGATTTTACGGGCTTAAGAGGCTTACCATACTGAAGGTATCCTATATTAAACTCTGAGCTCTCATGAGCAGGACCGTTGGTATAAATCGAGCTGTCTACACGTGTCCACCCATTATAGCCGGCATAATCCACATGATCTTGAATACTGATTATTTGTGTTTCAAAAACACGCTTATCTTTTGGACATCCCAATGCAGGCAAAACCAAATATTTTTGATCGTATTTCGGAACACTTTCTACTTCATGAGGAATAATACTGCCATCTTCATTAAATCCAAAAGCATCTTCAGGATTTGCCATATCCTTTATGGCATATCCGCCGTAGAATGCACCATAGTATGGACTTTTTTCATTATAATAGCTAGAAGAGCCAAACAATGAATCAAATGCACCAAAAGAATATAAGACTGTCATATCCAGCTCTTTTCCCATCAGCCGTGAGAATCCTCCTTTATCATGGTACCATATCATTATTGGCATCCAATCCTTTGAGGCCGTACTTGCACCCGATGGTATCTCAAAATCTATATTTTCAGTCTTCAGTATACTTTCATTTTTATTCATTTCTTTATATACTTTGACAGTAAGCAGCGCTCTTGTTTCAGGTATCACTGCTAAAATGATTAATAAAAAAGCTACTATGAGAACATATTTCTTTTTTGAGTAATTTTCCAAGTCATCACTCCTAGCATAATCATGACAGTGGTTGAAAGGAAAAGCGCAATTTTAAATGCATCCATAAAGAAATTCAGCGGCATCATCATTAACAATATATCTTTATTGGGATTTAATATCCACAAGTCATTTGTAAAAAGAACTTCATGAAAAAGATTGAAACCTTTGTTAAAATCACTTATGCTCATAATAACCATACCCACTAATATAAGAATATATACCAAGGCAGATAGCTTATAGGCTTTTCGCAAAGCTGTTTTTTGTTTTAATTTAATTAACATAATATATAAAAGTACTATTAAAAGACTTCCAATCCAACAAACCATATTTCCTAAAGAAATCAAATTTCGTACATCTACCATGTGTAATTGTTCTTTTTCGTTAAAGATATTTCTACTTACACCTTTAACTTTAGCAGTCATTTGAAACTCATCCGTTTTTCCTTTTATATAATCAACCATCATCTTTGATACTTCTTCAGGTGATGCTTCTAAACCAATTTCTTCGAAAACACCTAATTTTTCAAATTCATAGGCATAAAAAGCAGGCAATTGACTGATAAGGGTAATGGATCCCGTAATTAGAATAAACGGTATTAACAATGCAAGCATAATAATTACTACAATTTTAATAGAACTCACCTCTTTTACTAAGTTAATGATAGAATTATTAAGTATTCTTCTCCATAAAGATATTATATCACATTAACAAAAAGCCATTATAGCATTTAAAAAATTGTATCATTCTTTTTCAGTCAGCTCCATTCTATCAACTATTGATTTCTTAATCTACAAACTATGGATTTAAAACAATAGCATTAGCAGGACATTTCTCTGCGGCTTTTTTTATATCTTCTAAGACGATTACTTTGATCTGGGCATTTTTCATTATGGCTTTTCCATTTTTTATATCAAAATATTGAGGACACATATTTTTACATAACCCGCATCCAATACAAAATTGATCTTCAATTATTAGGATATTTTTAGGTGATTTTTCTTTGTCATCGTCTTCAATTGTTGTATGTTTCATCATCTTTGTAACAAGCCCTGCCATTAAGAAAATAGCTGCAACAGATAGTATCCATCTGACCCCCATAAATCTAAATCCCAGAAATTTAGCTTCGTTGACTAACATTGGCACTTTTACAACCGCCCAGGCACTTAAAATTACTATAATATTAAATAATCCTGCCCCTTTATTCATTAACATTTTGCATAACGGAAAGGCAGCATATATTGGACCGGCTGAGAAGCTTCCTAAAGCAAATGAGATAAGTCCCCCTTTTATGCCTGATTCATCTCCTAGGTGTTTCATAATGACTTTTTTGGGAATCCAAGCTTCTATCAATGTGGTCAATGCAATAACGATTGGCATAATTTCAATCATTTCAATAATATAATACCGACTGTTTTTTCCGGATTGTATTGCCTTTTCCGGCGCAAATATTAGTAAAATACCATAAGTCAGTAAAATCATAATCAACCATCTATTTTTCTTGATAAGCTCAGCCATTATATCAACGCTCCCATCATAACTGCAATAACCAGTGCAAAGATAAAGCTCATAATATTTCTGCTAAAAGCGAATTGGGTTCCAAATGTTTGTTTCTCTAAAGGAAATGTAACCAAACCTACCATCGTTAAAGTGGTTAAAAAAGCAGCTGCCGGCATAATATTAGCTCCCATATCCACAATAGACCCTACTAAGGGAAAGGCTACAAATGCCGGAATTAAGGTGATGCTTCCAACCAATGCTGCTATGACCGTAGCAATCATTAAATTTGAATCTCCTCCCATAACATCCTTAATCGTTTCCGGTGGAATAAAGGTTAAAATTAATCCTATGAATAACAGAATAGCAATAATTTGCCCTATCATATTTTTCATCATGCCTCTTGCCATTTTCATAGCGTTAAAGGTCCTTTCTTTATCTTTGATTGTAGATATGATCAATGCAATTACTGCAATCGCCCACAAAATTATCGTTGATCGATCCATCTTTTCACTCCTCGTATAATCTTTTATATCTGTTAACAATATAATATAATAACTATAGAGTCCAAATCCGTTACCTAGGTAACACTTTTATAAGGAGTTTCCATGAAAATTAAAGCAATTATTCCTCAATTAAAAAATCATCCTCTATTCTGCGATTTTTCTGAAGATGATTTACTATCTTTGTTTCAAATTAATAACTATTCTTTATATACTTATGGGAAAAACCAAATCATTCATTTTGAAGGAGAGATTTGCACGACCTTAGATATCCTTTTGGTAGGACAGGTCATCATTCAAAGAATTGATGAAAATGGAAACATTTTAACCATAACCAACTTTGATGCAGGGGAATCATTAGGTGCAAATTTATTATTTGGCAAACATCATGCTTATCCTATGACGGTCGTCTCACAGGCTGAGACCATTATTTTAAGCTTAAAAAAAGATTTTATATTACTACTTTGCCAAACAAATCAAAATTTCTTAAATGAGTTTTTAAAATGTATTTCAGATAAGACATTTATTTTAACTAAAAAAATCAAATCTATTTCATTCCAAAGTCTACGTCAGTCTATTATCGACTACTTAATCTATCAATATCATGTGCAAAATAATCCTAAAATTCATTTGAGCATGTCCAAAAAGGATTTAGCGGAAAGATTTGGGGTTCAAAGAACTTCTCTATCCAGAGAATTATCCAAAATGCGTCAAGAAGGACTGATTCAATTTGATGCAGGATCCATTACTATATTGGATATGGAGTTACTAAATCGAGGGTATCTGCCTGTTTAATATACCCTTTTCACTTTGAATATTTTTATGAGAATTTTTCTGTAAGTTCTCCCAAATTTTCATTGACTTTCATAGTAAGGTATTTAAATAACCTGTAAAAGTAACGTAACTCCTTCTATTTCATTCTCCAATTCATCGCATTCAGCCTGCTGACTTCTTATATAGCTCTCAAAAAGCTGTGCTTTTTCTGGATATTTTTCCTTTAAATCATTGGCTCTCTTTATTATTGATGATTGCTGCTCATTATTAATGCTTGTTACTTCATTATGGTCGATAATCTTTTCATCAATCAACTTCACTCCTGCTTTATGAAAAACCCTAAGCCACTGTTCTCTTGACGGAT
>JAKSCF010000703.1 GCA_022360735.1 Clostridia bacterium | reverse complement strand
TCTATTTCTTCCTGTCAACACCTTTTTCTATTTTTTTCGACATCCTTTTGGATATCCTGTGCGACAAGCGTGAGATAAGAGTTTTCCGCGGTAGGCCCTCCTACTTACATAGAGTGCCTATACTCTTTTACAATATACAAGATAGATTCACATAGTATGTCTATTATAGGATTCCTTAAACATTATTATTTTATTCTATTCTTATCTGTTATTTTTTTGCAATGAATCCAATACTTATAAATATCATTGCATTGATCATCAAACCGATAAGACCTGAATGGGCTGCTGTCATCTTAAATATAAAAGTACATATCACTAATACAGAAACACCACTCAGCAATCCCGCAATAGCACTCTTAGAATTAGCTCTTTTCCAAACCAATGCGCCTACAGTAGGTACAAATACCTGTGCCGTTCCGCTTAATGCAATCATACCTATCTGTACCAACAAACCCGGAAAATTAACCAACATGATGTATGCAATTGCTGAAAAAAAGACTATTGCCCAGCGTCCTATAAACACCAGCCTTCGATCTGATATATTAGGATTAATATACTTCTTATGTACATCAATAGAATAAACTGCAGATATGGCATGGATTTGCGAGTTTGAAGTGGACATGGCAGCAGCTGCCCCGCAGCATAGTAAAAATGCTGTCAGCCAAGTAGGTGCTTTTTTTAACAATAGCATAGGATATATGACATCCGGTACTTCTATATCAGGTTCCAGTAAAACCCCTACAGTACCTACCAGCATAGAACCTAAATATACTATGGCCGTAATACTGAATAAGAAAGGCATTATAGAAAAAGATTCTCTTTTTTCCACACAATACATACGTATCCATAGCTGTGGTCCCATCAAAGCACCTATTGGCGTAATCATAAACATGGATATCCAGAGCCATTCATCAGAGTCTCCCATAGGTCCGGGAAGCTGAAGGTGCTCTGGGTTTGAATATTGAATACTTTCAAAAAGATAAGTAATACCGCCAACCTTTTCAACCAAATAAAAACCACCTATCATCATGCCTAACAGTATCAATATCCCATAAAATATATCTGCCCATGCTACGGCTCTTAATCCACCAGCCCATAAATATATAATGATAATTAAGTAGAAAATGAGACCACTCACCTTCCATGATATCAGCCCATTAGAGGCAATCTCTATCAGGTATGCACCTCCGGACAATTGAATTTGCAAATAAGGTAGTGTAAAAAGTATCATGAGCAAGGTAATCAGTCCATCTAACGTTTTTGAATGATAAACATCAGAAAACAAATCTGTAGGTGTGATATATCCATTGGTTTTTCCGTGAAACCATATTCTTTTTCCAATTGTATAGTAAAGAATACCAAATAAGATATTCCATGCTATACCTGACCAATATACAGGTCCTCTGATATAAAAATATGCACTGGAACCTAGAAAAGCAAAAGAACTCCACCATGTAGCATAAACTGTAAAGAAGGAAGTAAATGTACTCATTTTTCTGCTTTGCACAAAAAAATCTTCTGTATTCCATAAAGATTCTTTCCCTGCAGCAGCCCCAATCCATAAAGGAACAAAAGTAAATATTCCTATTATAATAATTGGAATAAAAGAATAATTCATTAACTTTCTCCTTAGTGAAATTCTTTATGTGAATCAATCATAAGAAAATGTTATTTTGATGTTCTGAAATGCATTTGAGATAATGATATTATATCTACTTTTAGACTTGATTAAAAGTAAATATTCAACAAAGCATAATAAAAAACTGAGAAATCAAATGGATTTACCCAGCTCTTTAAAACGAAAAGTATTTATTATATATTGGTTTCATAAATTGTTGATCACTATTGCGTTAATATTTTTCCTCCTATTATTGTCATATCTACTTCAATTTCTTTTATTTTTTCTGCACTACATTCTAGTATATTTTCTGATAATATTACAAGGTCAGCTAGTTTACCAACCTCTAAGCTTCCTTTTATATTTTCTTCAAAACTTGCATATGCTCCATTATAAGTATACATCTTAATGGCTTCCTCTACCGATATCTTCTCTTCTTGACTAATCTTTTGGCCGGTTTGTGTGATTCTATTCACAGCCATATGAATACCCAACAACGGATTTATAAAGGTAATTGGACAATCAGAGCTTCCGGCACAGATAATGTTATTTTGGATAAAAGTTTTACATGGGAACATTTTGTTTACTCTATTTTCCCCATAATTCACCATATACCCATCTCCAAATTCAAATAAAAAGGTGGGTTGTGGAATGGGTATAATGCCTAATTGTTTTATTTTAGATATAATTTTCTCATTTACAATAGCACAATGCTCAATTCTATGTCTATGATTTTTCTTAGGCATAACTTTTAAAGCTTTTTCAATGGCACCAATCACTTGCTCAATAGCCCTATCCCCTACTGCATGGGCTGTGACCTGATACCCTGCAACATGTGCCTCCAAAATATGGTCTTCTATATCTTCTTTTGTCATGCACATGATGCCTCTGCTTCCGGAACCGTTTGAATATGGCTCATTAGTTGCTGCAGTAGGACCGCTGCTGCTGCCATCTGTCATTATTTTTATAGGCCCAAGCTTCAACTTTTCATTCCCGAAATTGGTATGAAGCCCTATCTTTACATAGTCTTTGATAAAGTTTATATTTTCCACGAAAGAAAATATAATAGAATAGATTCTAATGTTCACAATCTTCTCTTCAACGGCTTCCTGCATGGCAGCCATTTGTACAGCACTATATCCGCCTGCATCATGCAATGAAGTGATCCCTTGTTTTATAAAGTCATCATTAGCCCGTTTTAATCCTTTGATCAGCTCTTCTTTAGAAAATTGACTGACTTTCAACATATTCATATGAGCATTTTCTTTCATGACACCTGTAGGCATACCGTCTTTTTTTTCTATCTCTCCTCCGGGTGGACTATCCGAATTTTCATCAATACCTGCTAGTTTTAAACTTTTGCTATTGTGCGTAGAAATATGCGCACAAGTTCTCGTCAATATTACCGGATGATTAGGTGCTGCTTCATCTAAATCCCATCTTGTGGGATGTCTATTTTCCTTTAATTTTGAATGATCGTATCCCCAGCACCGAATCCATTCTCCTTTGGGTATTTTTTTTGATGCTTCCTTTATGAGGTTTTTTATATCTTCAATGGATTTAATCCCAGGATATCGACAGTCAATTCCCAATGCATTCATGCCATAAACAGCCATATGAACGTGTGAATCAATAAACCCCGGAAGTAGACTTCTGCCCTTTAGATCTATGGTTTTCGTCTTTTCACCTATATATGTTTCAGCTTCCTTATTACTTCCTACAAAAATGATCTTATCTTCTTTAATGGCTGCAGCTTCAAAAATTTCATTATTTTGATTTACCGTTATAACATTTCCATTGATAAACACTATGTCTCCATATATACACATTTCTCCTCCTTTTATATAATCAATTCATCTTATAATTTTTTTGATTATGTTTTAATTTGAAAAACTTTGCCTTATGTTCATTTTGTCAAGAAGAAAGCCCCAATTGGAGCTTTCTTCACTGCTTATAACTATAAATTGAATGCTTTAATAAGCACTATAGTATGCTTCTTTTTGATTGTCCAGTTCTTCCATTAATGCTTCATCTCTAGGTGCTGTCACAAGACATACTATTATAAATACCACAGCATTCACAATAAATGCTGCCAATCCTGCATGCATACCAAAAGGTGCTTTAATGGATGGTACGAAGGTGATGAGGCATAGCACAAATACACCGGATAGTGTTGCCAGTATAGCACCTGGTGCATTAGCGCGTCTCCAGAACAGTGCCCCCACAGTTGGAATAAATACTTGGGCTGTCCCGCTCAAAGCTACCATTCCTATGGTAACCAATAGTCCCGGAATAAAAACAGACATAACATAAGCAACCGCTGCGAATATTAATATGGCCCAGCGCCCAACCCAAACCAATTTTTCTTCTTTTATATCCGGGTTAATGTATTTCTTATGAAAGTCACAAGTATATCCTGCGGACATAGCGTGAATTTGTGAGTTGGCCGTTGACATGGCTGCTGCTGCACCACATGCAATGATCATAGATGCTAATGCAAAAGGCGCATATTTGAATAACATAACCGGTAATACTGTGTCCGCTCGCTCCAGCCCCGGCTCTAAAATCATTCCTGTTGTCCCTACAAGCATAGAGCCTATATAAGCAATGGCAGCAAAGCCCAGCAAGAAAGGCATTAAATTAAAGAGCTTTGGTGATTTTACCGCATACATACGTGTCCAAAGCTGAGGCCCCATAAATGCCCCAATAGGCGTCATAAGAAACATGGATATCCACATCATTTCACTGTCTATGCCTCTGGGCCCTGGAAGAGTCAACGTTTCCGGCATAGTTTGCTTTAAAGTTTCAAATACAGCGGATACCCCACCTACCTTGCCTGCAATAAAGAATCCTGCGAACACCATTCCGAAGAATAATAAAACACCGTAGAATATATCTGTCCAAGCAACGGCTCTGAGTCCACCTGACCAGACATATATGATAATAACAACATAAAATAATAATCCACCTATCTTCCAAGGAATCAAACCGCCAGATGCCACTTCAATTAAGTAGGCGCCGCCTGTTAATTGAATTTGAAGATATGGCAAAGTAAAAATCAGCATAATTAATGCGATAATATTTCCTAAGGTTTCTGACCCGTATTGATGGGTAAAAAAATCTTTAGGTGTGATGTAATTATTGGCCTTTCCGTAGTACCAAACAGGCTTTCCTACCACATAATACAAAATACCAAATAAAATATTCCATGCTATAGCTGTCCAATATACAGGACCTCTTGTATAAAAATAAGCATTAGACCCTAAAAAAGCAAAGGAACTCCACCAAGTTGCTGCAACTGTAAAAAATACTGCTACGGAACCCATTCCTCTTCCTTGTACAAAGAAGTCCTCTGTTGTTGGAAGGGATTTTTTGCCTGCTACCGCTCCCATAACAAGCGGTATAATCATGAATAAACCCAGTATTAGAACTGCGCTAATATTTTGACTCATTATGCTTCCCCTCCTTTTTCATTATCGTTTTTTCCCCAGTTTACTTTGTATGCATAAAATAAAACAGCACACATATACGCCCACATGATAATAATAAAGCCATAAATAAATGGCAATCCAAAAATCATAGGCTCTATTCTGTTAATAAAAAAGATACCGGGAAACTCCATAATGGCAAAACCAATGATCAGTAACGTCCAAATAAGTTTATTTGTGCTTGATCTTTGAGCTTTTTTCATAATCATTCCTCCTTTGAAAATCTTTTAATTTGATGAATTCAACGAGTTATGTGATAAGAAATTAGGGTTCACTTAGACATGTCTAATAGATTAAGAAACATATATGTTACCTCATTATATCCAGTGAATCTATATATAACCTTAATGCAAACTTAAACTTTCTTAAAATAATAGGTTTTCTATTTAAAGTAAGTCTTAAAAAAAATATAATAGTATTGGAACATATTTATTTTAAATAACTGTATACTAAATACCACATATCACCTGAAAAAAGGGGCTGTCACTATGCAGTATTCTTCTCCCTCGTTATTGATTTTAGTTATTCTCACAATGCTAATCTCTGTCGTGTATTTTTTTATTTTTTTGAGAAATCAAGAGAAGTATATCAGCTACTGGACACTTAGCTGGGTTACTTATTCTGTTAGTCTTTTATTTGTTTTATTTTTTCTTAAAAACACGGATATGACCATATTACTCGCTATAAGAAAAGTACTGGATTTGTTTAATATTGTTTTCCTCCTTTTTGGGATCTACTCTTTCATGAATATACGGGTTCCTAACCATTGGCTGAAGTATTCCCTTTATCAGATCATCTGGTGTGTTATCGCTATTGTTTATGGCTTTGATATCACTTTAATATTATTTCCCATTTCGATTTATCAAGCTGTTTTGTCAATTGTACTATGCTATATCCTCTGGAAAAATTGGAATATAGATAGGCTGGAAAAAATTTTAACCATTGTTATTTTTTCTCTCTGGGGGATAAGTAAGATATATTTTCCTTATTATCAGGCTTATCATTTCGATAGTTCTACTTTTTTTTATGAAATCATCTTGGCCAACATTCTTAACTTTTGTATTCTTCTTATATACCTTCAAAAAATCAAAAGTGAACTGGATGTAAGAAACAGTCAATTTAAGCTTCTTGCAGAAAATGCTACAGATATTATCTTTTATTTTAAATTAATACCACATCCAAGTTTTTCATATATCAGTCCTTCTGTTAAAAAAATTACCGGATACAGCCCGGATGATTTTTATAAAAATCCTAAATTGCATATTGAGATCACCCATCCAAAAGATCGCAGCAAATCTCAATCATTGTTTTCTGAAAAAAATAGTAATATTTCTACTGTATTAAGGTGGCAATGTATGGATGGTAACTATATTTGGGTAGAGTTTAGAAATTCAGCTATAATTGAGTATTCTATTTGCACCGGAATTGAAGGTATTATTAGAGATATAACACAAAGAAAAGAAGCAGAGGAAAGTTTAATACAATCAAGAAAAGCCCGCCAGCTTTTGTTGTCATATATTTCTCATGAATTAAAAACACCTGTTACATCTATTCTAGGTTATATATCTGCTGTTAAAGACGGCACCTTTAGCGATTCGGCTTCAAGAAAAAATGCCATTGATGTTATTTTTTCTAAAGTTTTAACCTTACAGCATCTCATTGAAGATTTGCTTCAACTGACCAAACTTGAAACCAAACAATTTTCATTTCAATTCATGCAGGTTAATGTATCAGACTTTATAAATTATCTGATTAAAAAGCATTCTTGGGATATCAAAAATGCCGGATTAGATTTAAAGGTTTATATCCATTATGAAATAGAAAAAAATGCTTTTGATATTCTTGTAGATAAAGAAAGAATTGAGCAAGTCTTTACAAATCTTGTCTATAACGCTATAAATTATACACCTTCCGGTGGCACTATCACTATTATATGTAGAAAAGCAAAAGCACAAGAAAAAATTATCATTGGTATTAGTGATACCGGTGCAGGGATATCAAAAGAGGATTTACCTCATATCTTTGACAGATTCTTTAAAGGCTCTACAAATCAAAAAATGCGGGGGAAGGGAAGCGGGTTAGGTTTAACCATTAGTAAAGAAATCTTAACCGCACACCATGGCGAAATCTGGATAGAAAGTACTTTAGGTAAAGGCAGTCTATTCAACTTTTCTTTACCAATTTATAAAGAATAGAATCTGAGTCTGTCGAAAAGCTAAGAATAGATTTTGTATATTTTTTTCCATTATACAAATGAAATGGCTATAGAGAAAACAGCGGTAATATGATACAATTTTTCATATCTTATTAGAAGTTTGGATGGATATAATGTTGGAAGAAAATATTTCCTTCATTATAATACCCTTTACAAACTGTAAAAAAGAAAAGCTATGAGGTGGTATCATTGAATAAGGAAAAAATTATGATTATTGATGATGAAAAAGAAATCAATGAACTTATTCAATCCTATCTAAAAAAAGAAGGTTATGATATTTATTCCGCTTATGATGGTAGAACTGCGTTAAAGATGGTATCTGAGGTAAACCCTGATCTCATTATTTTAGACGTTATGCTGCCTGATATTGATGGTAAAGATTTATGCTTTGAAATTAGGAAAAGAACCAATTGCTCTATTTTATTTCTAAGCTGTAAATCTGAAGAATTAGACAAAATAATTGCTTTATCCGTAGGCGGAGATGACTATATTACAAAGCCCTTTCTACCGGGAGAGCTGATGGCTAGAATTAATGCACATTTAAGAAGAAGCAGAATGGCTAATTTTAACATGCCGCAAAACGAAGTCTACCATTTTCCCGGATTAACGGTTAATATTGACAATCATGAAGTATTTGTAGACCATCAAC